>CALMIW010000416.1 GCA_937864275.1 uncultured Dehalococcoidia bacterium | reverse complement strand
AATTGGTCTCTTGGGCGAAGGTCGTTGTCGTCGCCGCGCTTCAGTCGGTTTCGAAAGAGGAAGTCGGGCTTGTGTCGCCGGTCGACGGCCAGGTGCACAGCATCCGCACGGACCAGGTGATTCGCTTCAAGGTGCTGGAGCCTCTGAAGTCCGATCGCTCCCTCGATGAGGAATTGGTGGTGCGCTCGGGGTTCTCCACGCGGTCTTGGGAGGAAGATCCGGCTCGGGCTCGAACTGAACAGTTTGGCAGCGTTCCATTCGCGCCGGGAAATCGGTACGTGCTGTTCCTCACGAAGTTCAGTGAAACGACAGGCGACGCGCTGGGACTTGCCGGCCCGGTGGCGGCCGCGCGGTTGGACGGAGACCGACTCGCGTTTCTCATCTCGCCGGAGTTGGCGAGAACATCGGGCGTCCAGCCTCCGCTGCTTTCTGCGTCGCCTGCGCTGCAGGAGGTTCGTGTTGCGATCGCCGAGCCGAAGCCGACAGCAACGCTTCCCGCGGTTGACCCGAACGCGCCCGCGCTCCGTTTTGGAGCGGGCATCGAGAACCTTGTCCAGGGGCTCGATGCTGTCAGTTCGCGCGCTGAGCTTGAAGCGCTTCTGAAGTCGAACGGGTTAGGTGTTGGCGACATCGATGACGAGGGAGTCTGTAACAAAGTCCAACTCATCGTACGATCCGCGGGCTGGGACTACGATTTAGGCTGCCAATGAACGTTGTTGGTGCCAGCGGAGAGACCGCTGAGTTACCCGAACCGCGCCCCCACCGTCAGGCCCGCCTCTTTCGCCCACTCCGCCGGCGCCGACCTTCTTGCCGCCCTTCGGCTGGACGCGGCCCTCGCCCCCGGCCCCTCTCCCGACTTCCTCCGGTCGCGGGCGAGGGGAGCATGGAGAATTGGGCGCACAGTGACCGGAGTACCGACGGCAGGTCCGCTTCGACCTCTTGAGCAGAGACTCGGAAGAAGCGGAGGCCCGCGGCCTCGAGTTCTGCCTGGCGCTGTCTGTCCGCCGCCGCGCGGTCGGTCGCAGCGTGGATCCCGCCGTCCATTTCCACGACGAGCCGGTGTTCATGGCAGTAAAAGTCGACGACGAACCTTCCGACGGCGTGCCGGCGACGGAACTTCAATCCCTTGAAGCGGCGGTCACGCACTGCTTCCCAGAACAGGGCTTCGCTTGCGGTCTGCGGCCGGCGGAGCGCCCGCGCCGCCGGGATGTTGTGCACGAAGTTGCGCCGCCTCTCGGACACGTCGCCCATCGTAGCGACTCCCAGAGCCACGTGTTGGTGACCCGTCGACCCATCGCTCTCCCCTCTCCCGCGACGCAGGAGTCGGGAGAGGGGCCGGGGGTGAGGGCCTACCCCAACCTCGCGCCAGCCTCGAGGCCAACCTCTTTCGCCCACTCGCCCGCGCCGACCTTCTTGCCGCCCTTGGGTTGGACGCGCGAGACGCGGAGGACGCCGCCGTTCAGGCGCACGTCGAAGTAGTCGTCCTTCACCTTCAGGATGCGGCCGGGCATCCCGGCTTCCTGGGTGCCGGTGAGCCGGCAATCGAAGATCTTGAACTCCGCATCGTTGAAGCTCGCCACCGCACCGGGCGCCGGGTTGCAGCCGCGGATGAGGCGGTAAACCACGTCCGCCGGCTGGTACCACTGGATGCGGGCGTGGGCATCGCCGCAAGGCGGTTCGTAGGTGGAAAGCGTGTGGTCCTGGCCGATGCGCGGCGCCTTGCCATCGGCCACCAGGTGCACCGACTCGGCCAGCGCGTCCACGCCCATGGGAAAGAGCTGGTTGAAGTAGATGCTGCCGACGGTGTCGTCCGGCCCGATGGCACAGCTTTTCTGGAGGAGGATGGGGCCGGTGTCGATGCCCTGGTCGGGCCAGAAGATCGTCAGCCCGGTGTCGCGGTCGCCGTTGATGATCGCCCAGTTGATGGCGGAAGAGCCGCGGTGCATCGGGAGCAGGCTGGGGTGGTACTGGATGGTCCCGAGCGCCGGGTAGTGCAGCACTTCGTTCGGGATGATGTCCGTCACGAACGCCATCACGCAGAGGTCGGCGTTCAGCGCGCGCCACGGTCCCTGGCCGGCGGGAGTCTTCAGCGAAGGGGTATCGATGACCGGCAGCCCAGCGGCTTCGGCGGCTGCCCAGAGCGGGTCCTTCCGTTCGCCGGCCGGCGCGGGGGCGCTCACGCCAACCACTTCCACGTTGTCATCCAGCAGCTTCTTGAAGACGGCCTCGCCGAACGCCGCCTGGCCCATGAGTGAGACGCGCATCTGTCGAACCCTCCGGGCTGAAGGGTACCGCGTCCGCCACCCCTGCGGTGATGCCGCTGGACGTAACGGAGGCGAAAGCCAAAAGGCTGCTGGCCCCGCTGTGACATCCCTCATCGACGCCCCTCGATGACGAAACCGCGTCTGGCCCGTTACACTGCTTCCCAATGCACGCTTTCGCGGTCCACGAGGTTACCCCGGGCGACGTTACGCACGTCGCC
>CALMIW010000415.1 GCA_937864275.1 uncultured Dehalococcoidia bacterium | reverse complement strand
AACGCCTTCCTGTTTCCATCGGCCGAGCAGAACGAACTCGGTTCGGTGGAATCGTCGCTGTTGCTGCGGCTGATGCGTCCGGTGAGCCTCGGGCTCTGGCTGGTCATCTTCGCGGTGGAAGTCCAGACGGTGATAACGACCGGCAACCGCGGAAACCTCCTGGTGATCGCGCTCTCGACCATCCTGTTCGCCGGCATTCACGCCCAGTTCTGGTACGAACAGTCCGAACAGGGCCGCCGGTTCCATCGCGCCCTGGACCGGATGCGCGGCCGCATCTACGGGGATGAATCGACCGGACTGCCGAACAGCCGCCACTTCGTCTTCGAACTTCGCCGCCAGATGATGCGCTCCGTCCGCAACGGCCGGGGATTCTCGCTCGTCCTGACGGACTTCGGCGGCTTCGAGCGGGTGAAAGCCAACGACGACCGCGTGCTCCCGGCGGTTTCCCGCGCGCTGCGCCACGCCGTCGGCGAAGGCGACTTCGTCGCGCACCTCCAGGGCCCCATTTTCGCGGCGATCATCACAGACGACAGGGAACAGACAGCCGCCGAGAAGGCGGACCTGCTGCTGCCGGCCCTCGGCTCGGCCATTCCTCACGAATACGCGAACCAGATGTTCCCGGTGGTCTCCCTTTCGGGTTACGAAGGCGAACTCGAAGTGCGCGACTTCCTGCGGAGGGCGCAGCGCGACCTCGCCGGCGCCCGTGCCAACGGCCCTGTCGTCACGCCGGAGACCGTGCGCAGCGCCAACCGCCGGTCGCAGCCGGCGGTGGCCTGATACCAGTCTCTTCCCCTGCCATCCCTGGTTGGGAAACGAAAGCCCGCTGATCTGGCCATCAGCGGGCTTCTTGCTTGCCGCGCGGCGCGACGCCGCGACCGGTTAGAATCCCGGCATCTCCTGATGAGGGTAGTTCGATGGCCTCCGACCCGGTCGCCGTGATTCGAGACTTCTGCGCCGCCTGGTCCGCGCTCGATACCGACCGCATGATGACCTACTTCGCGGCGGAACCTACCTACCACAACATGCCCGGCCCGCCGGCCGTGGGCACCGAAGCCGTTCGCGCGACGATTCAGCGCTTCCTGGGGAGCTGGCAGAAGACCGACTGGGAGGTGCTGAACATCGCGGCCGCGGGGAACGTGGTATTCGCTGAGCGGGTGGACCGGACCGACGTCGGGGGCAAGCGCATCGATCTGCCGTGCGTCGGCGTGTTCGAGATGGAGGGCGACAAGATCAACGCGTGGCGAGACTACTTCGACCTGGCGACCTATACGCGCGCGCTGAGCTGAGAGGGGACTGGAGCGGGCGAAGGGAATCGAACCCTCGTCTCAACCTTGGGAAGGTCGCATTCTGCCATTGAACCACACCCGCCCGGGTGTAACGCCCGACATCGTATCATCCCGGCACATTGTATTCGAGGAGCCACACCCACCATGCCAATCCCCCAGGAGCTCTCACTCACCCCCGAAGAACTCGACGAACTCATGCTCAGCTCGTGGAACATGCGCGTCGCGACCATCGGACCAGGCACGCGCATCAACCTGACACCGCTCTGGTTCGGCTGGGCGGAAGGCAAGATCTTCTTCTACTGCCGCGGGCAGAAAGTGGTGAACCTGCGCCGCAACCCCACCTGCACCGTCCTCGTCGACCGGAACGAACGCTTCCCGGAACTGCAGGGCGCGATGTTCCAGGGCGCGGGCAAAGTCCTCGAGGACCCGGAGGCCGAAGCCGCCGAGCCGGGGATGGAAGAAGTCCGCTGGCAGATGGGGAAGAAGTACGCCGGCGGCCACGGCGAGAGCGCCGAACCGCGGAAGAACGAGTCCTCCGCCCGCGGCCGGCACTGGCGATGGGTAGTCTTCACGCCAAAGAAGACAGTGACGTGGGACAACCACAAGATCGGGCGAGGCTAGCGCTCGAGCCGGTAGCGCAACCCTGCTAGCGCACCGGAACGGCACATTCGCGTGACCGTCTTGACACCTTCCTATACTGGGATACGCGCCATATGGAGGTGTTGAGATGTTCGGACTCGTAAGCAGCGTCCTGGCTGAGAAGGGGCGCCATGTGTACACGGTGGAGAAGACGGCCACCGTGGCCGAAGCTGTGCGGGAGGTGAACGAAAAGGGTGTTGGCGCCCTGCTCGTGATGGAGGGTCGCAGGCCGGAGGGGCTCTTCACCGAGCGCGACGTGCTCCGCCGGGTGGTCGACGCCGATAAGGACCCGGCGCTCCTGCGGGTGGCCGAAGTAATGACCCGCCACCTGATCATGATCGCCCCGAACTTCCGCGTCGAAGAGGCGATGGAGTTGATGACCGCGCGCCGCTTCCGCCACCTGCCGGTAGTGGAAGAGGGCGAGGTCGTCGGCATGCTCTCCAGCGGCGACCTGATGCGCTGGGTGACGATGGACCAGGAGGAGCACATCCGCCAGATGTCGGCGTACATCAACGGCGGTTCCTGAACTACAGCTGCCCCTGGATCTGGAGTGCCGCACGCGCGGTTATCAGGTGTAATTCAATGCGCCGGGCGAGGGGCTGATCGGTTTGGCCCATCTCGACGAGGACCGGCGTGAGCCCATCAACATGGCCGCCGGCGGAGAGTGAACTGCGGCCGCGCGCGTTCGGCGGCTCCCCCGGCGCGGGCGTGGCGGTCGGGCGACCGAACCGGCTGCCTTCCCGGACGATGAACTGCTCGCGCTGTGTTACCTGCGGGTTCGCGAGCGCGGCCATGCGCTGGGCGAAGTCGGCCTGCAGCGGGCCAGGCCCCGCCGTGATGGTTTGGCCGAGGGCGCCGGTGCCGCTGTTGGGCGGGTACTCCGCGTAGAACGCCCACGAC
>CALMIW010000414.1 GCA_937864275.1 uncultured Dehalococcoidia bacterium | reverse complement strand
CTCCCATGAGGCTCTTCCACTTCTCCGAGGATCCCGGCATCAGCGAGTTCGTCCCCCGCGTGCCCGAGAAGCGGCCGGGAATCGAGCCGTTCGTGTGGACCGTCGACGAAGCCCGCGCCTGGACCTACCTCTTCCCACGGGAGTGCCCCCGCGTCCTCCTCTGGCCAACGCCCCAGACGACGCCAGACGACCTCCAGCGGTGGTTCGCCGGCCGTCCCGATGCGCGCATCGCCTGCATCGAATGGGCCTGGCTGGAACGCATGCGGACGACACAGCTGTACAGGTACGAGCTGGAGCCCGCTCGTTTCCGCCCGCTTGAAGACGACCCGTGGATGCTCGTCAGCCGCGTGCCCGAGGTCCCTCTGTCCGTGGAGCCGGTCGGGGACCTGGTCGAAGCGCTCGGCCGCGAAGACGTCGAGTTGCGCCTCATGCCCACGCTCGCGCCGCTCCGCGGCGCCTGGGAGCACAGCTTCCATTTCTCCGGCATCCGCCTCCGCAACGCGACAGGCTGGCCGGAGTTGGCACCGTCGCCGCCGCCGCGCGTTTCCTGAACGTCCGAAGCCCCCCGAAGTCTGCTACGCTCCCGCCGGTTTCAACCGCAGGGGGCCACACAGATGACGGACTACACCGATATCGTGCTGGAGATCGACGACCCGGTCGGCATTCTCCGCATCAACCGGCCCGAAAAGCTGAACGCGTTCACCTACCACACGCTTGCGGAAATCAACCGTGCGGTCGATGAACTGGTCGCCGACCGGCGGGTGGTGGGGATCGTTATCACGGGCACCGGCCGCGCGTTCTCGGCGGGCCTCGATTCGCAGGCGCTGATCGACGTCACCGCCGCCGAGGCGAGCCAGCCAGGGTCCCGGTCGGGCACGCCCGGCCCGCAGATCCCCGGGCTGTTCACCAACCTCCTCGCCGTCCCCAAGCCCGTCGTCGCCGCCGTCAACGGCGTGGCGTCCGGCGGCGGCTTCGTCCGCGCGGCGAAATGCGACGCCCGCATCGCCGCCGCCGGCGCCAGCTTTACCACCGTCTTCATGAAGCGCGGACTGATCGGCGAGCACGGCATGACCTGGCTGTTGCCGCGGCTCGTCGGCCCCGGCCGGGCGATGGACCTGATGATGACGAGCAAGCGCATCGACGCCGCCGAGGCCCTGCGGCTGGGGCTCGTCGAGTATGTCTGCGACGAGGGCGAGGACGTCGTCGAACGCGCCAAAGCCTACGTGCGGGAGGTCTCCGGGAGCATCGCGCCGCTCGCCTTCGCCGAGACCAAGTCGTTGATGTACGCCCACATGGGGGCGGACTACGAACGCGCCTTCCGCGAGGCCGACGCCGTCCAGTGGAAGGCGGTCGGCCGGCCCGATGCCACCGAGGGGGCGCGGGCGCTCATCGAGAAGCGCGCGCCGAACTTCGAGCGGCTGGGCTAACCGTTTTGGATTTCGGACTGCGGATTCTGGATTGATGTTGTTCGAGGGTTTCGAGAGCCGGCATGTCAGCACACCGGGTGGTGATATCCACCTTCGCACCGGCGGCAGCGGGCCGCCGCTGTTGCTGCTGCACGGCTACCCCCAGACGCACGCCAT
>CALMIW010000413.1 GCA_937864275.1 uncultured Dehalococcoidia bacterium | reverse complement strand
GGCGGGGCTGGGGGAGCCGATGAGGAACGTCCAGAAGGTGATCGGCATGAACTCTTTGAGTCCGCCCATCTTGCGCATGTCGAAGGTGTTGGTGCTGTGGTTCACCGAGCCGCTGCCGAGGAAGAGGAGGGCCTTGAAGAAGGCGTGGGTGAAGAGGTGGAAGATGGCAGCGACGTAACCGAGCATGCCGAGCGCCATCATCATGTAGCCGAGCTGGCTGACGGTTGAGTAGGCCATGACGCGCTTGAAGTCGGTCTGCACGAGGGCGATGGTCGCGGCGATGATGGCGGTGATGGCGCCGATCCAGGCAACGACCTCGCGGGCATCGCCGGAGGCTTCGAAGACCGGGAAGAAGCGGGCGACGAGGTAGACGCCGGCCGCGACCATGGTGGCGGCGTGGATGAGGGCGGAAACCGGTGTGGGGCCTTCCATGGCGTCCGGGAGCCAGACGTGGAGCGGGAACTGGGCCGACTTGCCGGCGGCGCCGGCGAAGATGCCGAGCGCGAAGAGGGTGACGATGGTGGCGGTGGGCGCGTTGCCCTCGATGTGGCCGCCGGCCCAGAGCTGGATCTCCGTGACGTCGAAGTGGGAACCGGGGAACTCGCGGTAGATGAGCAGGAGGGCGGCGAGGAGCCCGAGGTCGCCGATGCGGGTGACGATGAAGGCCTTCTTGGCGGCGGCGGCGGCGCTCGGCTTGTGGAACCAGAAGCCGATGAGCAGGTAGGAGCAGAGGCCGACGAGTTCCCAGAAGATGAAGATCTGGAAGAGGTTGTCGGCGAGCACCAGGCCGAGCATCGAGAAGGTGAAGAGGCACATGTGGGCGAAGTAGCGGCCTTCGCCGTGGTCCCCGTCCATGTAGCCGGTGGAATAGAGCTGGACGAGGAGCGAGACGCTTGTGACGACCACAAGCATGACTGCCGTGAGGCCGTCGACGCGGACCCCAAGGTTCACGGTGAGCGAACCGGCCGAGAACCACTCGTGGGTGTACTGGCGGATGCCGCCATCGGCATCCATGACGTTGAAGAGCGTGTAGTAGCTGAGCAGGCAGGCGACGCCGACACCGGCGAGGGCGAGGTAGCCGGCAATGGTTGGGAACTTGCGCCCGTAGGCTGCGATGAGGGCCCATGCGACGAGCGGGGCGACGAGAATCGCCCAGAGCATCGGCTCTCCGATGCTGGGTGTGCCTGCGGCGGCGTGGGCTTCTTCAGCGAGGAATGGCATCGGCTAGATCTTCCTCAGGATTTCGCGGGCGACGTGAGCCTTCCCGGTTGGAACGTAGAGGGTGCGCTCATCGCGCAGGGAAGCCTTTTCGCCGTAGCCGATGGGGGGCACGACGCGAACCGAGAGCCCCTCGGCGGCGAAGAGCTCGCGCCAGGTCTCGGCCACGTAGGCGTTGCGCACGGTCATGAATTCAACCCACATCGAACGTCACGACCTCAACAGGTTGATCTGGTCGACATCGACCGTTTCGCGGTTCCGGTAGACCGAGACCGCCAGCGCGAGGGCCACCGCGGCTTCCGCCGCGGCAACCGTGAGGATGAACACCGCGAACGTCTGGCCAGTGATCGGCCGTTCGCTGATGGAGAAGCGCGAGAAGGCGACGAGCGTGACGTTCACAGCGTTCAGCATGAGTTCGACGCCCATGAGGACACCGATGGCGTTGCGCTTGCTGAGCGCGATGGCGAGGCCGATGCAGAACACCAGCGCGCTCACCGTCAGGAAGTGCTCCAGGCCGATAGTCATACGAGCGCATCCTCCGCTTCTTCTTCCGGCGAGCGGGTAAGCATGATGGCGCCCACGAGGGCGGCGGTCAGGAGGACGCTGGCGAGTTCGAAGGGCAGCACCCAGGTATCCAGGAGGGCGCGGCCGAGAGCGGCTGCGCTCAGGTCCTGGGGAACGGCGTCGTTCGTCTGCCAGGCAGTGTCGTGGATGACGAAGAGGAAGATTGCGGCCAGGCAGACGGCGAGGAGCATGGCCGGGGCAGCGAACTTCGTTTCGCCGTTGTCACGGCCGGAGCGCGGCGTGAGCAGGATGGCGAAGAGGACGAGGACAGCGATTGCCCCGACGTAGATGATGACCTGGGCCATCGCGATGAAGTCGGCGGAGAGCAGGACGAAGAATCCGGCGATACCGACGAAGGTGAGGATGAGGAAGAGCACGGCGTGCAGCAGATTGCGCGACATCATCACGCCACCCGCGGCCACCAGGGTGACGGCCGAAAGCACATAGAACGCGAAGACCACTCCGCCGCCTTCCATTACTGCTTGCCCTCGCTTCCGACCGGGACGTAGCCGCCGGCGTTCTTGACCAACCGGGGGCGCGTGGGGTTCTGGTCCGGGCGGTAGCCCATGAAGTGCGCCCAGGCGAAGACGATGACGACGGCGAGGAGGATGTTGACCGCCGAGATCAGGTAGATGAGGCCCCTGGTGTAGTCCTGGTCGCTCCACCACATTCGTTCGGTGGTGACGATGAGGAGATTGAAGATGGCGATGGGCAGGAGGAACTTCCAGGCGAATGCCATCAACTGGTCGGACCGGAGGCGCGGGAGCGTGCCGCGGGTCCAGATGAAGAGGAAGTAGAAGAGGTGGGTTTTGCCGATGAAGATCATCCAGGGCGGAACCCATTTTTCGAGACCGAAGAGCGTCCAGCCGCCGAGGA
>CALMIW010000412.1 GCA_937864275.1 uncultured Dehalococcoidia bacterium | reverse complement strand
CGGGTTCGGCGAATGCGCCGCGCATCCCGCGGGATTGCCAGTACCGTTCATGCAGCGCGAGCATCGCCTCGAAGTAGGCTTCTGTCTCGGCCCCCGGTTGAGCGAGCTCGACGTGGAGGGGCCCGAGGGACGACTCGATCTCCTTGCGAGCGCGCCGCAGCAGGTATCGCGTCTTCTTGCCCAGGGCGCTCTCGTAGAGAACGCCCGACTCTCGCAGTGCCGAGAAGTCGACATAGTGACATGCGTGCGATGACCGCTCGACGTGGAGCCCGCGCGTCCGAGCAGCATCAATCCACCGCTCCGGATCCGCGGCATGCGGGACGATCAGTTGGTCCCAGGACCGCCCGCACTCGTCGAGCGCCTCGAACAGACATCGTTCCGCCGCACCTTGGGTCCCGTTCGACACGAGGCCGTTGAACTCGATCGTGATGTCATCCAGTGGCGGCCGACCCGTTGCAAGGAGCCACCATCCGCGAAAGGGGACCAAGCCACCCAACCAGTCGACGCTCCGGACCAGGATCCCCAGGGCCTGAGCTTCCGGTACGCCACCGCACTCGAACAGCCACGGAACGCTCCCCGCCGGCAGCGTCGATATCCAGCTCTCGATCCACGCCAGGGACGTGAAGAAGGTCCCACCCGACGCGTCGTGATAGTCCGACCAGGCCTGACTCCAGGCCGGCCGTTCCTGCAGGGGCAACAACCGACTCGTTGGCATCTGGCTGAAGGTGCGCTTCCGATGACCTTAGCGAGTACTGCCGCAGCCTGCCCGAGACCCGGACCGAGCCATCGCTCAGGGCTGAGACGAGGGATCGCCGCCGGAGGCGGGCGTCAAGTCACCACCGACGCTGCGGCGCCGCATGTCTCCAGGCATCGCCCGCCGGGCGCTACCGAGTGGCCGCCCGATCGTAAACGGCGTCGGACGAAAGACGAGCGTCAGCATCCAACGATTCTCGGATTCCGTATCACTGACCAGATCGCGGCCCCTTTCGAACCGCGTGAAGGCCAACATGCCGTAGAGGTCACGCAC
>CALMIW010000411.1 GCA_937864275.1 uncultured Dehalococcoidia bacterium | reverse complement strand
GATGAACAGCGGGACCACCACTCGCACCGTCGCGTGGGGGAACCAGATCAGGTACGCGCCCAGGACCCCTGCGACCGCGCCGCTCGCGCCGAGCACCGGCACAACGCTCTGCGGGTCCAGCGCTCCCTGGATGAACGATGCCACCACCCCGGCCAGCAGGTAGAAGAGCGCATAGGTGAAGTGCCCCAGCCGGTCTTCGATGTTATCCCCGAAGACCCACAGGAAGAGCATGTTGCCGAGGATGTGAAGCCATCCCAGGTGGAGGAACATCGCCGTGACGATCGAAAGCAGGGCCGTCCAGCGCTCCCCGCCGCTTTCGGGCGTCTCCCCGGTGACGCTGTCGAAGAACTCGCCCGGCTGGAACGCGTAGTCACAGAGGAAGCGGTCGGCCTCGGTGTCGACGGTCTGGAGGCCGTAGCAGCCCGGCAGGTCGGTACGAACCTCGACGAGATCCTCACCCCGCCGGTTCTGGCCCACGATCTCCGGGTCGGAAGGAAGGGTCAGCATGTAGATGAAGGCCGCGAAGTTCAGCAGGATGATCGCGTAGGTGACCCAGGGCGTGGTGTGCCTGCGGTTGCTGTCGCCTACCGGTATCACCGGGCGTCAGATTCCGGCCAGGTGGGCGGTGTCGTTCAGCCGGATCACATATGGGCGGCCGTCCCGCACTTCCACCTCGGTCAGGCCGCAGTTGGCGATGTCGATGCGGAAGACGTGCGTCTCGGGCATCTCCAGGAGCGTCGAGATCAAGCAGTTCAGCGCGGTGCCGTGGGTGACCACGAGCACGCGCTTGCCCTGGTGGTCGGCGACGATGCGGTCGAAGGCTTCGCGCGTCCGCGCGCGGACTTCGGCGACGGTCTCGCCCCCCGGCGGGCGCCAGGCGGGATCTTCGTGGCGCATGAGCCGGTATTGGGTGCGCCATTTGCGGGCGACATCGCCACCCTTCTCGAGTTCCCACTCGCCATAATGGAGTTCCCGCAGCGCCGGCTCGGCCCTGGGCGTGAGGTTCCGTTCGCCGGCGATGAAGGCCGCCGTGCGGATGGCGCGGGAGAAGTCGCTGGTATAGACGGCCTCGAACTTCTCTTTCACCAGGCGGCGGCCCAGTGCCCGCGCCTGCTCTTCGCCTTTGGCGGTCAGTTCAGTTTCGGAGTGCCCACAGAAGCGGCCCTCGGTGTTCGTCACGGTCTGGCCATGGCGGGTGAGGTAGAGCCGCGTTCGTTTCATCCTCACCATCCTACCGGAGCGCGCCCACTCGTTCGCGCCGTCATTGCCTCGCCACCGTCCCGGGCCGAAGATGGCGCCACGTTTCGCAGCACGGGAGAACGCGAATGCCCAGGCTCACTCCTGCCGACGAGTACTTCTACCACCAGATCCCGGAGCCGCTGCCGGTGGTCGCCAACGCCAGCGAACATTGGCGCGAGAGCCTCTTCTTCGTGCTCCACCCGCGTTCGGGCGAAGGGGACGCACTCGTCCTCACGCTCGCGCACTACCCGGCGCGAGAGGAGATGGATTCGCTCCAGTTCGGACGAATCGGCGGCGAGGCCGTCTTCGCGCGCCACAGCCGCCCCTACGCGGGCGACCCGCACACGATGGCCGTCGGACCCGTCCGTGTCGACATTGTCGAGCCCTTCCGGAAGGTCCGGCTCTTCGTCGACGCTGCTGCTTCGCCAATTGGCCTCGATCTCACCTTCACGGCCCGAACGCGGGAGTGCGGACTCCGGCGGGGGACCATGCTCGCCGGCACCGAGACGCTCTGGGACCAGAGCCACATGATTCAGTCCGGCTGGTACAACGGCTCCTACACGTCGAACGGCAAGACCGTCGAAGTCCGCGACTGGTGGGGCCAGCGCGACCACTCCTGGGGCATCCGCAACCATCGGCGCTGCCCGATGTGGATGTGGCTGGCCATCCAACTGCCGGACGGCATGCTTGGCGTATGGAACTGGGAGTACGCCGATGGCCAGCGTGTCTACACCGATGGCTACTGGGCTCCCGCGGACATGAGCGAACCGGTCCAGGTCGTGAGCTTCGAACACGACCTGCGCTGGGTCGATATTGGCGGACGACCGGTGGACTACGGACGCGATGGCGAGGCTGTCGCCGGGCTTGCAGGCACCGTCTCGGCATCGCTCGCCGATGGCCGGGCGCTGCGTGTCGAGGGAGAGGGGCGCTGGCATTCGCGGTACGGCCAGCTCGGCGGCGGACAGGTGACCATGCGCGTCCACACCGCCGACGGCCGCCAGGGGAGCGCGGCCTACGAAGTCACGGGCGCCCACCACCACCACTTCTTCCCGGTCGCGCGCGCCGAGGACCTGCCCTCCCCGCGGTCGTAGCCCGCTGAGCCGTCGCTTCTCCCTTTTCCCGTCTCGCTCTACGCTCTCCACGTGGTCGAACTGAAGATCCCATTCGTCAAAGTCGAACTCGATGAGGGCGACATCGCGGCAGTGGAGGGCGTCCTCCGAAGCGGTTGGCTGACGACCGCGAGCCAGGTGAAGGCACTCGAAGAAGAGCTCGCGACGTATACCGGCGCGAAGTACGTGAACGCCGTGAACTCTGCCACAGCGGCGATGCACCTCTGCCTGGCGGCCTGGGACCTCGGCCCCGGCGACGAGGTGATCACGACGCCGTACACGTTCACGGCCACGGCCAACGTCGTGATGCATACCGGCGCGACTCCGGTGCTGGTGGACGTGCGCGAGGCCGACGCCAACATCGACCCGGAACTCATCGAGCGCGCAATTACGCCGAACACCCGGGTGATCCTCCCGGTCCACATTTCCGGCGAGCCGTGCGACATGGACGCGATCATGGACATCGCCCGCCGGCACAACCTCAAGGTGTTGGAGGACGCGGCTCACGCGATCGGCACCTTCTACCGCGGCCGGCCGTGCGGCAGCCTGAGCGATGCCGCCGCCTTCAGCTTCTACGCGAACAAGACCATGACCACGGGCGAGGGCGGCGCGCTCGCGACCGACGACGAAGAACTGAGCGCGCGCGTCCGCAAGCTGACGCTGCACGGCATGTCCAAGGACGCCTACAACCGCTATGGCGCAGGCGGCACCTGGCGCTACGACATCGAAGAGTTCGGGTTCAAGGACAACCTGACAGACATTGCCGCGGCTCTCGGGCGGAGCCAGCTCGGCCGCCTGGAGCAGTTCATCGAGGAGCGGACGCGCGTCGCGCAGCGCTACATCGCGAACCTGCGCGATGAGCCGGACATCATCCTCCCCGCCTTCAGCGAGGAGAACCGCCACCCCTGGCACATCTTCATGGTCCGTGTCCGCGACGGCGCCGGGGCCACCCGGGACGACATCATCCGGGGGCTCTCGGAGCGCGGCATCGGCACCTCGGTGCACTTCATCCCGCTGCACTACCACACCGCCTACAAGAAGCTGGGCCTTTGGAAGGAAGGGGACTTCCCCGTCGCCGAGCGCTTCTTTGCCGGGGAAGTGACGCTGCCGATGTACCCGGGACTGAGCAACGCCGAGGTTGATGAAGTCTGCCAGGCAATCCGCGAGATCCTCCACGCCTGATAGGGCTGTGGCATAATCCCGCGAGCCTCCTTTCAAGCGGGGGCGCGGGGAATCACTGTGCTGCTTTCTTTCCGGTCCGGCGCGTTTGCCGCCATCGCCGCCGTCGCGTCGCTCGGGTTTGCCTGGGGCGGCGGCGACAGCCTCGAGAAGGTAGATGCCGAAGATTGGGTCGCTGACGTGTGCGAGAAGGCCCGGGACTTCGACGACGCCACGAGCGAGGCGGTCGAGCCGCTCGCCGACGCGGATGAGGACGACTCCGCCGAACTGAAAGACGCCATCGACGAGATGGTCACGGGCATGAACAAAGCGATCGACACGCTCATCGAGGATGTCGAGGACGTCGGCCAGCCCGACATCGAGGGCGGCGACAAGGTGGTCCAAGCCTTCCGCGACCACGCGAAGGAGCAGAAGGAGATCCTCAAGGACTTCCAGTCGGATGTGAACAAGCTCGACGAAGACGACGACGACTTCGCCGACCAGCTGTTCGACGTCCTGACCGACGTCGATGAGACCGACCTCCGCGACGAACTCGAGGACATCAACGAGAACGACGTCGACGACCTCATCGACCTCATCGATGAAGACGAAGAGTGCGCGGCGATACTCTTTAATTCCTGAGGGATGGTGTGATGCTCCGCAGGCTGTTCCTTCTGCACGTCCTCGGCGCCGCGGTCCTGGTGGCCTCCTGCGGTTCGGATGGCGCCGAAAAGGTGGATGCAGAGGACTGGGTCGACGACATCTGCGATGCGGTCGAAGACCTGGACGAGGCCGAGTTCGAAGCGTTTGACGACTACGACGCCGTCTCCGGCGATGACGGCGAAGACCTCCGGGAAGCCTTCTATGACTACGTCGACGACTACGGCGATGCGCTCGACGAGTTCGCGGCAGAGGCGAAGGACGCCGGCCAGCCCGATGTCCGTGGCGGCGATGCGATCGCCAGGGCCGTCCAGGACTGGGTAGCCGAAGAGAAAGACAACCTTGCCCGGGGCGAGCGGCGCGTAAAAGCGCTCGACGAGAAGAACGAAGAACTCGTCGCCGCCGTGGATGATGAGTTCTTCGGTATGGACCTGGCGGACCTCGCGGAGATGCTGGAAGACACGGGCGCGGCCGATGCCGACGACATCATCGAACTCATCGATGAGGACGAGAACTGCGCCGGCTTCCTCTTCGCGAGCTAGCACCGGCGCGGGTTTCCTGCGGCCCCCATCGGGGCTTTCCCGCACTGTCCCGCTACCGGATCGCCCCCCAGAATGCCGGTATTACCACGGAGGGCTCTGCCTTCATGCGTCCTGGACTGATCACTCGTCTCTCCCTTCTCATCGCGATCCTCCCGCTGGGTTCGCTGCTGTTCGCCTGTGGATCCGATACCAAGAAAGTTGCCATGGACGATTGGGTGGCCGACCTCTGCGATGCCGCCGCCGATTTCGACGATGCGAGCGACGAGGCCGGCAGCTTCCTCGATGAGGAGTTCGACGACAACAAAGAGGCCAAGGCGGCCTTCGCCAAGGCGATCGACGCCCAGAAGGAAGCGCAGAAGGACTTCCGCAGCGCCTTCGATAAGCTCGGCCAGCCCGACATCGAGGGCGGCGACAAGGTCGTCGAGGCCTTCAAGGACCAGTTCGAGGCGAACGACAAACTGATAAAGGACCTTGGAGACGCCGTCGATGACATCGACGACGACGGCGACGATTTCTTCGCGCAGTTCATCGAGATCTCTTCCGAGATGGAAGAGCCGGACTTCCGCAGCGAGCTCGAAGACCTGGCGGACGACTACGACGACGTCGAGGACCTGATCGACGAAATCGATGACGACGAAGACTGCTCGGGCACGATCTTCAGCAGCGATTCGGCCACGGGCGATGACGGCGACGACGAGCCCACCCCGGCTGCGACGCGCACCACGACTGCCGGCCGCAGCCCGGTGGCGACGCGGACGGCGTCCCCTGCGAACACCACCAACGAGAAATGGGTCGCCGGCATCTGCAGTTCGTTCCAGGGCTGGGTGACCGACCTGGAGGATGCCAACACCACCTTCCAGTCCGCTTTGGACAGGTCCAGCGGGGATGGCGCCTCGATCAAGCGCCTGCTGGTGGACTTCCTGAAGCTCGGCCAGACCGAGACGAAGAACCTCCAGAAGGAAATCACCGCGCTCAAGGCCCCGGACGTCAACGACGGCGGGAAGATCCACAAGGTCTTCGTTGATACCGCCGGCGAGCTCGTGAAGGTCTTCGACACGCTTGTCGCCGACGCGAGCAAGATCAACACGACGAACCCCGCACAGACGCGCACCGACGTCGAGAACCTGGCCGCCGGGATCGGCGATGCCTTCGACGACGCGGCCGCGGGCTTCGACCAGCTCGACAACTTCAACGCTCCCGAGATCGAGCGGCTGTTCGAATCCCGCCCGGAGTGCGCCGGGCTCTGAGCCGGGGGCGCGGTTAGCGGGGCCGGCCTGTGAGAGACGGGGTGCGGTGCTACACTCCGCGCCAAACGCGGGGAGACAGCACCACATGACCGAGGCGCCGGCTTTCGAGACCGACCAGGAACTCCTGAAGCTCGCGCAGGGATTGCGCGATGCTTTCGGCGCACCGGCGCCGGTCGCGCTTTCGCGCAGGGTGCTCGCGGGATTCCGCGGCAAGGCAAAGCTGTACTACTCCCCGCCGAAAGACGGCGGCCGGTTCAAGACGCCGCTCGTGCTCTTCCCCTACCTGGGCATCAGCCGGCCGTACATCTTCGACCTTCGCCCGGAGGAGTCGTTCGCCGAGTTCCTCTACGAACAGGGCGTCCCGTTCTACCTCTGCGACTGGGGGGTCTTCGGGCCCGAAGACCGCGACATGGGGATGGACGATGTCATCGCCGACATGATCCCGTCGCTGATCCAACAGGCCGTCCGCCATTCGGGCGCCGATGGCGTCACCGCCTTCGGCTACTGCATGGGCGTGCCCATGAGCAGCGCGGCCATCGCCGCTCAGCCCGGCCTCCCGGTGAAGAACTACCTCGCGATCGTCGGGCCGATCGACTTCAGCATCGGCGAATTCCCGCGGATGACCGACGACGACAAGTTCGACGTCGACGCGATCCTCGAGACGTTCGACCTGATGCCGGCGGAGTTCATCCGCTCGGGCTTCAAGATGCTGAACCCGATGGGAGACATCTCGCAGGCGCAATCGCTCCTGCAGAACGTCACCAATCCGCAGTGGCTCGTCGGCTACAAAGCGATGAACCGCTGGGCGAGCGAGTGGCTGCCGCTTCCGAAGCAGTTCTTCCGCGGCTGGGTGCGCCACTTCTACCAGGGCAACGAACTGTTCCAGGGCAAATTCCGCGTGCTTGGAGAGACTGTCAACCTGCGGGACCTGACCGTGCCGGTGCTCGCGGTCGGCGCCTCGCGCGATGACATCGTCCCGCCGGCGAGCGCCCGTGCGCTCGTCGATTCGGTCGGGAGCACGGACAAGCAGTTCATGGAACTCGAAGGTGGCCACATTTCGGTGATTGCCGGGCGGCGCGCCCAGCAACAGGTGTGGCCCGCCCTGCTGAACTGGCTGAAGGAGCACGACTAGACCGGGAAGCGGCGGACGGCTGGCTTCGCCAGCCAACGCTCACTTCTTCTTGGCGGGCTTCTTCTTCGCGCGCGGCGCAGGAGCTGCCGTCCCCTGGGCTGCCAGGAGGGCGTTCAAGGCGTCATCGATCTTGTCCAGCCGGAGCAGGACGGTGTGCACCTGGTCGGCGAGGCGCTGGAACTCCGTGAGCGGCACCGCGCCGACGGCCTCGACGATCGGGCCGTAGGCTTCGCGGGCGGCTTTCGCCATCGCCGCCCGGGCGGCGACGTAGTTCTTCTCCATCTCGCCGGAGAGCGTCTGGCCTTCTTCCGAACTCGTATACGCCTCGTAGCTCTGGCCCCAGCTCTTGAGGAACTGGTCGCTCATCTGTTTCCACTGCGTCATGAGGTCGGGGATGCCGGACTGCGTCATGCCCGGGAGTATACCGTTTGCGATTGAAGTTCGCCGGTGGGGGAGTACATTCCGGGCAACCAAACCGGGAGCCCTCCGATGCCGTTCGCCGAAGTCAACGATGCCCGCCTGTTCTACACCGACGAGGGCGAAGGCCCACCGGTGCTCCTCGTCCACGGCTGGAGTTGCGATGGCTCCGACTGGGCCTGGCAGATACCGGCGCTGAAGGCGGCGGGCTACCGCTGCATCGCGCCGGACCTCCGCGGGCATGGCCGTTCGTCGGTCCCAGCCGGGGGCTACACACCGAAGCAGTACGCCGCCGACCTCGCCGCGCTCGCGGGCCAGCTTGGTTGCGGGCCGCTCGTCGCGCTCGGCCATTCCATGGGAGGGGCCGCCGTCGTCGCGCTCGCCGTCGAGCACCCGGAAGCCGTTCGCGCCGTCGTCCCGATCGATTCCGCCTACGGCTTCGACCCGGGGACGCTCCTGGCGTTCGCGCCGATGATCGAGGCGTTCCGGAGCCCTGCCGGCCACGCCGCAGCGCTCCAGTTCGCGGCCAACGCGTTCTATTCGCCGGCAACCCCGGCCCACCTGCCGCCGCTGCATGCCCGGCGCATCGCCGCGTTCGACCAGCAGGTGATGGCCGCGGCGATGGAGGCGCTCGCTTCGCCGGAGTCCTTCGGCGAGCGGCCCGCCGCCGAGGCCTACTTGGGCGAATCGCGGCGCCGGCGCTCGCGTTCCGCGCGGGCCGGAACGATCCCTCTGCAGTCGCCGCCTGGGAGCGCGCGCAGTTCCAGCACCCGAAGTCGAAGGCGGTGGGATGGGAAGGCACCGGGCATTGGCTCCACCAGGAGCGGCCGGCGGAGTTCAACAGCGTCCTCCTGGTCTGGCTGACCGGCCTGAACTGAGGGGCGGAGGCCAATCGCGACCCGGATCGACCGCCAACCCGCCCACGCCC
>CALMIW010000410.1 GCA_937864275.1 uncultured Dehalococcoidia bacterium | reverse complement strand
GCGCCCGCACGGACGAGTGGCCGGTGAGCTACTTCGGCGTCACCGTCTTCCTGTTCGGTGCCGCCGCCATGTTCGTCTACCCGCCGGCGGGGGCCCGGCTCCTGGGAATCCGCGCCCTGGCCGCGCCGCTCACCTGGCTCTCCCGCTACGCCTTCCCCATCTACCTCGTGCATCTTCCCTTCGTCATCGGCTTCGGGACGGAGCGGTTGCTCGGAGACGGAGCGGACTGGTCGAACTACTGGCTCCTCCTCCACGCGAACGCCGCTGTGGGGCTCTTCGGGTCGCTCGCCTTCGTCTGGGCAGTCGACAAGACAAGCCCGTGGCTCGCGCGGCGAATCCTCGGCGTCCGCCGTATTCGCAACGGCCGCCGATTGGCCGCCGGCCGAGGCGCCCCCTCGCCCTCGCCCTAGCGTCGTGCGGGCTGCCGGGCGTTCGCGTAGCATCGCCCGCCGGAGGTGCTGGCATGGATATCCGGCTCGATTGGCTTGGTTGCGCGACGTTCCGTCTGACACTCGGCGATACCGTGGTCTTCCTCGACGCCTACATGGACCGCGTCCCCACGGCCCCGCACGTCGGCCTGTCCGCGAAAGACGTGGCCAAAGCCGACTTCGTGCTCGTCGGCCACGCCCACTTCGACCACATCGCCGGCGCCGAAATCATCGCGAAGAACACGGGCGCGCGGATCATCGGTTCGCACGAGAGCTGCCGCGTCATGCGCGAGCAGGACGTGCCCGCCGGCGCCGAATCCCTCGCGAGGATTACGGGCGCGCGGACCATCGGCCCCCCCGACAGCCCCCCCGTCATGCGCCAGCGGGCCCTCCCCGCCGGCCAGCTCCTCCCCTCCCAGGGCGGGGAGCGCCACCGCCTCGCCCCCGGGGTCACCGTCCGCGTCTTCCCGTCGCTCCACTCCTGCACCTGGACCACCGGGTCGCTTTCGGCCATGAAGCCTTCGACCGGCGACCTCGGGCTCTGCGAAGACGAACGCGCCGCGATGGCCGCCCGCCAGGGCCTCGGTTCCACCATCTCTCGCCGCGCCGAGACCGGCGACAACGCCGCTAACGACCTGCGAGCCCACCTCGCCGGCGCCGTCGGCAGCGGCCAAACGGGCGGGACCCTCGCCTACCTCATCGAGACCCCGCAGGGTTCCGTCTTCTGGCAGGACACCTCGGGCTGTTGGACGGGCGTGCTGCGCGAACTCAAGCCCGACGTTGCCATCCTCGCCGCCGCCGGGCGCGGGAACCTCGACGGCGAACCGATCCAGGGGTCCCTCGCCGACTTCGTCGGGATCGAGGCCGGGTTGCTCCAGCCGAAGACCATCATCCTCGGACACCATGACAACTGGATGCCGCCCGTCACCCCTGACGGCGGGACCGATGTCTCGCCAATTCGCGAGGCGCTCGCCAGGGCCGTGCCGGGCGCGAAGCTGCTCGAGCCCGGGTATATGGAAGGCACCGTCCTGCTGGCCTGAGGCCGCTGCTGACGCAGGCCTCAACCCGGTGCCCTAGAACCCCGCCACCGCCGGCACGACTTCCGCTGCCAGGAACTCCGGGACGGTGTCGTCTTCGAAGTTGAAGTGCTGAAACTGGATTTCCTGCATCCCCAGCGCGGCGTACTTCGCGCACGCATCGACGACCTCGGCCTTCCCGCCCACGATCATCCCGCGCTTCTTGAGCGTCTCGCGGTAGTCAGCGGGGCTGGTGCCGGGAGGCGCGCCCCACATTCCCATCATCCGTTCCGTCGCGCGGTCCAGCGATGCCGCGTCCGGGCCGATGACCGCGAAGGTCATCATCGAGCGCGCGATGGTGGCGGGGTCCCGGCCAAGATCGGCGCAATGGCCCTCCAGCACCGTCACCTTTGCGGCGTAGGCATCCGCCGAAAGGTTCACCGCGTTCCACTCGCTCGCGTACTTCGCCACAAGCCGGAGCGTCCTTTTCTCGCCGCTTCCGCCGATGAGGATCGGTGGGCGGCCGCTGGCGGGCTTTGG
>CALMIW010000409.1 GCA_937864275.1 uncultured Dehalococcoidia bacterium | reverse complement strand
TCAACTGGAACGGCCAGATGTGGAGGTGGAAGGGGTGGTCCATGGGGGATGTGTTGCGGACGATCCAGTCCTCGACGGTATCAAGCGGGATGCGGATATCGATGCGGCCGGGATCGAAGGTCTTGCCATCGATGAGGAAGGTCGCGCCGCCCATCTGGCCCTGCATGGAGAAGACCACTTCGCGCGTTTTGGGTTGGGCCATGGAGCGGATGTCTTCGGTGTTGGCGAGCTTGGCCGGCAGCGGCGGCACCGGAGCAGCCCCGGCCACCTTCATGGTCGCCAGCGTGAACTCCGGGTTGGAGATGATGTTCGAGCCCTGCATCATGCTGCCGCGGCCGACGGAGAGCGACTTCAAGGCGTAGCTGCCCGCGGCGGCCGGTTGTACGAGGACTTCGATGCGTTCGCCGGGCACCAGGGCGATTTCATCGACGCGTAGCGGTGCGGGGAGGCGGTCGGCATCGGTGGACATGAGGAACATGGGATGACCATCGAGCTTGAGCCGGTAGAAGCGCGACGCGCTGGCATTGAGGATGCGCCAGCGTTCGAGCTTCCCGGCCGCAGCTTCGAAGGTGGCATTTTGCTGCCCGCTGACGAAGACGTCCCCCTCGCGTCCCTCGCGCTGCGCCATCATGTTGGCCGACATAACGGCGGTCTCGTTCGAGCCGATCGTCGTGTCGTGGAGGAGGAGGAGGCGTTCGGTGGCGCCGGCGATTTCCGGGAGCCTGTCGACCGCGTCTTCGACGATGATCAGCCCGAAGAACCCGGCGTAGAGCTGTTCGGCGACGTGGTGGTGGAAGTGCGGGTGGTACCAGAATGAGCCGCCCGGGTGGTCGGCGGGGATGTCGATCTGGTAATCGAACTTTTCGCCGTGCTTGATCTCCAGGAAGGGGTTGTCGGCGT
Organism: uncultured Dehalococcoidia bacterium; assembly: GCA_937864275.1. Taxonomy (GTDB): domain Bacteria; phylum Chloroflexota; class Dehalococcoidia; order Tepidiformales; family Tepidiformaceae; genus Amarobacter. The sequence goes on along the minus strand of CALMIW010000409.1, from coordinate 1,084 downwards.
TTCCCGTGGGGGAGACGCGAAGGCCGTGGGTGTGGATGTTCGTGGAGTGCCCCGTCTGGTTGTCCAGCGTGAGCCGGAGGCTGTCGCCGGGTTTCACTCGGAGGGTTGGCCCAGGGGTGTGGCCGTTCACGGTGAGCGCCCAGCGCGTCCCGGTGCCGTGGGCGATCATCTCCGGCTGAACGGTGAGGGTTGCCTTCAGGATGCCGCCGGTGCTCTGCAGGACTTTCGGCCCGGGCTCGGGGTGCGTGGTGGTGCGGGTCGCCGTCGCCCCGGCGGTGCTGGTCGCCCCGGAGGAAGTGGGTCCGGAAGTTGGCGACTCGCCGTCGCCATCATCCGTGCTGCTGCAGCCCGGGAGCACGGCGAGGGCGGCAGCGGCGCCGCCTCCTGCGGCGAGCTTCATGAGGTGGCGGCGGGGGATGCGTGAAGACAGGGGCGAATCATCCATGGCGCCTATTGTGCCGCATTCGCGGGGAACCTCGGGGTCAGCCGCGCGCTCGCCCCGCGAACGAGTGACGCCAGGTTCGGAAAGAGTGCACCCTTCGACGCGGAGTTCGTTGTAGGCTTCGCGGTGGAGTAGGGAATATGAAGTATCGCCTTTTGTGGGGTGGGGCCGTCGCGGGCCTCGCGATCCATCTGCTTGGGCTTGGCTGGGACGTGTACCGCCATTCGAGCGATTCGACGCTCGCACAGCGGGAAGACGTGCTTTCACTGGGGAACCCGAGCCATCTGATGATCGTCGTGGGCATGGCGATCGTGGCCGTTTCGCTGCTGGGGATGGCGGCCACGTGGATGAACGAACGGAACTTCGGTGGGGCAGGACGGCCCGGGACCGTGGTGCGAGGGATTTCGCTTCCGGTCATCTCGATCGTGGCGGGGGGCTCGGTATGGCTGGCTTCGACGGCCGAGGACGGATCGCACGATCACGGGGAGATCGCCCACGAGCACGCCCCGGGCACGCCGGACGACCACGAGCATTCAACCGGGCCGGGCACGCAGGAGGCGCCGGTCTTCGCTGCCCTGCTGGGCAAGGCGGGTTCCACCGCGACCGATGGCCACCCCCACCCCAGCACGGGCGCCTCTTCCG
>CALMIW010000408.1 GCA_937864275.1 uncultured Dehalococcoidia bacterium | reverse complement strand
GACGATATGCGTGCGGTTCGGCCATCCCGCCGCCGGGGCGGTCAGGCGAATGCTCGACAGTTCCCGGATTGAGGATTCGGTCAGGACGAAGCCCAGGAACTCGTAGCCTCCCCCCAGAGCGTCGGGCCGCCGAACCGGCCTCTCTGCGGGATGCTCCTTCGCCTCCGCGGTGCCGAGCAGTTCCTGAAGGTAGGCATCGCCGGAAGTCACCGGATCCCAGAGTACAAGGGCGGAAAGGTCCCGCCGACGTCGATCGGCAACGCGTGCGGCAAGGGTCCCTCCGATACGTAGTCCGACCAGGGCAACGCGGCTCACCCCGGTCGTATCCTTGAGTTCGTCCATCGCCGTCTCGATATCCGACTCCCAGTCAGCGAAGCTGGTGGTCGCGGCATCCCCGCCTGAATCACCCGTCCCTGAGTAGTCGAACCGAAGAACATCGCAACCTTTGGCCGCGAGCATGTCGGCCAGGAGGCGCATCGAGCGATGGGCGCGCAGGTACTCCTGGCCCCAGGGGTAGCAGAGCACGACCGCCCGCGCAGCTCCGCGCGGGCCTTGCGAATGGCCAGGGACGTGGACTCCGAACAGAGCACGTCCGGTACTGCCAAAGAAATGCGGATTCAATTGGCGGACGCCCTCAGCGTGGAGCCCGGGCCGGAATCGAGGGACTGGGCGATCTGCCGGAGATTCTGGAAGAACAGCGATCTGGGGTCCAGCCGGCGGCCAAACTGGCGTTCGACGGCGGCCGCGACGCGCACTGCCAGCAGCGAGTGCCCACCCACCTCGAAGAAATTGTCCTCGGCGCTCACCTTGGTGACGCCCAGCGTACTTTGCCATATCGCGGCGAGCTGGGATTCCACCCCGGGCGCTGGCTCGACGAATGCCTCGGTCTGACGGACGGCACCGTGGAACGGATCCGGCAGCGCCTTACGATCCACCTTGCCATTCGGAGTCAAAGGCATCGTCTCTACCGGAACGACGGCCGACGGTAGCATGTAATCAGGCAGGCTTCGCCTGAGGTGGCGCCGAACATCCGTTGCGGTGAGTTCCTCCTCCCCCGCGAAGACCAGGTACGCCGCGAGCCGCTGGTCACCGGGCCCAGCCTCGCGCGCCATGACCACGGCCTGCCTGATGGCGGGATGCGCCTCGAGCTCGGCCTCGATCTCGCCGAGTTCGATTCGATACCCCCTGATCTTCACCTGCGAATCAGCACGCCCAAGGTGCTCCAGGCCGCCGCCGGCCCGCCAGCGACCCAGGTCTCCCGTCCGGTACAGCCTGCCTCCCGGCCCATCTCCGAATGGATCGGCGACGAATCGCTCACTGGTGAGCTCCGGACGATTCAGATACCCACGGGCGACACCGGCGCCACCGATCCAGATCTCGCCCATCACGCCGATCGGCGCCGGCGACATCCCCGCGTCGAGGACGAAGACCTGCGTGTTGGCGATCGGCCGACCGACGGTGATGGGCTCGCCCGGACCAGTGACGCGATCCAGCGTCGACCAGATCGTGGTTTCGGTCGGGCCGTAGAGGTTCCAGAGCTCGTCGACCTTCAGGAGCAAGGAGTCGGCCAAGTCCCGGGGAAGCGCCTCACCGCCGCAGAGCGCCTTGAGCGAGGGACTGCCCTGCCATCCCGCCTCGAGGAGCATTCGCCATGACGCTGGCGTCGCCTGGAGCACGGTCGCCCCACACGCCTCCAGCTTCTCGGCCAACGACGTGCCGTCCGATGCCGTATCCCGATCGATCAGCTCGACTTGCGCGCCGACCGTGAGCGGCAAGTAGAGTTCGAGTCCCGAGATATCGAAGGAGATCGTCGTCACGGCCGCCAGCACATCGGACTCGGCCAATCCCGGCTCTCGCCGCATGGAACACAGGAAGTTCGCCAAGGCACCATGCGAAACGACGACACCCTTGGGCTTGCCGGTGGATCCGGAGGTGTAGAGCGCGTATGCGGCATCCTCCGCCGCGGGGCCGCGAATCCCTGCTGGTGGCTGCTCGGGAGAGCCGTCGACCTCGTCATCCAGGCTCAGCAGCTGCAAGCCGGTGGGCAGCGCGATCCCATCCGCTGCATCCGCCATCGTGATGAGGGCGCGCGCGCCACTGTCCGCCAGCATGAATCCCGGGCGATCGGTCGGAAAGCCCGGATCGAGTGGAACATAGGCCGCTCCGCTCATCTGCGCACCGAGAAGCGCGAT
>CALMIW010000407.1 GCA_937864275.1 uncultured Dehalococcoidia bacterium | reverse complement strand
CGATCCGGCGCAGAGCTTTTCGAGCAGTTCGCCAGCGGGCTGATCGGGCCCTCCGAGGTTCAGGCGCGCGCCCGGGAGGCGGCGTGGGCGCCGGCGATCCTGCCGAAGACGGCGCCCCGGATGACGGAACTGGCGCCCGGGTAGTTGTAGTAGAAGTTTTCGCCAATGGGTGCGCCGGGGGCGTGGGGGCCGTCCATCACCTTGCCGGGCGAGTCGAAGACGCGGGGGGGGGAATCGCAGCGGCCGCCGCGAAAGGTGAAGGTGATCCCGCCGGTGACGGGGATGGCGATGTAGGGCGGCGTATCGAGCGGGAGCGCCCAGTTGCTCTTCGGCGGGGTGACGCCGAGGGTGCGCTTGCCGTCGAGGCGGTCGAGGTCGTACTCGCCGGGCTGGATGGCGGCGTTGAAGTTGGCGACGGTGTCCATCAGGTTTTCGGCGGGCATTTCCATGCCTTCGGCCAACTCCTTGAGGGTGTTGGCTTCGACAGGCGGGCCGACGGGCCGCCAGGCGCGGGCGAATTCCTCGCGCTGGTAGGCTTTCTGATCGAAGAGGCACCAGGCTTCGCCCCCGGCCTGTTCGACGATGAACTTGGAGAACTTCACGTAGGTGTGGTCGCGGAAGTCTTCGCCCTCATCGAGGAAGCGGTGGCCCTGACGGTCGACGAAGATGCCCATCTGGTAGTTGTAGAGGGCGGTGACGCCGCACTCGATTTTGGGGGAGCGGGCATCGAGGACGGCGGAGTGGTAGTCGCCCCACTGGCCGGCGGGCTGGGCGCCGGCTTCGATGGCCATGCGAAGGCCTTCGCCGGTGTTGTAACGGCTGCCGCGGAGGATGAGGGAGTCGGCGAAGCGGCCGAGGTAGCGGACGCGCATCTCGACGTTCGCCTGGAAGCCTCCGCAGGCGAGGATTACGCCGCCGGACGCGTAGATATCGGTGAGGCCTTCGGGGCCACGGGCGCGGACGCCGGTGAGCGCACCATCGGGGCGCCGAATCCGGTCGACCGCGCCGGTTTCGTAGGCGATCACGCCGCCCAGCCCCTCCAGCCGCCGGTAGAGGAGGTCGGTGAGACCCTGGCCGCCGGACTTCGGGCTGCGGCGGTAGCCGGCGGTGTGGGGGTAGCCGGCTTCCCATTCGAGGCCCATGCCGGTGAGCCAGTCGGCCGTCTGGCGGGCGTTTTCGCAGAGGGTGCGGATGAGGTCCGGGTTGGCGCGGCCGCGGGAGATGCGCATGAGGTCTTCGAACATGTCGTCGACGGTGTAATCGCGCGGGCCGAATTCGTCGGCTTCGTGGGGGAAGCGCATCTGGGCATCGGCGAAGCGGGTGTTGCCGCCGCGGCCCTCGATGGGAGCCTTTTCGATGAGGATGGTATCGGCGCCGGACTGGCGCGCAGAGATGGCGCTGGCGAGGCCGGCAATGCCCCCGCCGACGACGAGGACGCCGGTTTCGTACGTGGCGGCCGCGCCGCCCGACCCAGATGGAATTGGCATGGGCGCGTTAAGCAACAGGGGATGAGCAACGAGCAACGGCGGGGGGCGACGAGAGGGCGGGGGGCGGGAGGTTACTTCGCGCCGGGCTTGGGTTCCCAGAGGCCGCAGGTAGTCTCGGTGTCGTCCAGGAAGGGGCCGACGCACTCGCGGCCGTCGCGGATGATGTGGCGGCAGATGTTGATGAGGCCCCGCCCGAGGCGGTGGCTGCCCCTGGGCATCTGGGGGGAGGCGCACTTCGCGGCGAAGCGCGGGGGGGCGGATTCATCCTGGAGCTGCATGTGAAAGCAACTTCACCATAGGGGTGGGGTGAGCGCAAAGAACGGGGTGATGGTGGATGGGTGGCGATGGGGTGGGCGGGTCCCACCGCTTCCTTTCGGGCGCGGCTCGGGTTGGCGCACGCCGGTGGTGGACGGGGTGGGCGATGGAGTTGGCCGACAGCGCACCGCTTCCTTACGGGCGCGGCTCGGTGTGGGGTGAGCGTGGTGGTGGATGGGTGGGGTGGTTAGCCGCCGTAGCTGACGGCGAGGCCGGCGCGGGCGTCGGACTGGATGCCGTACTGGGGGATGGGGTAGCGGAGGCCGTTGGCCGCGAGGCGGGTCATGCCGGCGATGGCGCGCGGGAGGTACTTCGGCGGGAGGGCCATGAGCAGTTCCTCGGCCAGGACGCCGCCGGACCGGCGTTCGGGGAAGCAGGGGCTGGCGAGGC
>CALMIW010000406.1 GCA_937864275.1 uncultured Dehalococcoidia bacterium | reverse complement strand
GCTGCTTCGGACATGGATGGACGCCCCGGAGACGAGTTGCCGTGGGTATCGTCCCGGAGCGGCAGGAAGCGCATCGGGGGAGGCACCTAAGGGGCGAGCGTTCAGGTTCGCGGGGGCTCGGTTGACACCCCATGGGGCCAAATTATGATCCCTGCATGAGGCCCTTCGCAGGAAGGGTGCACCGCCAGAGGCGGTGTCCGGGATCGGGCGAGCGTCCGCTGGTGGACGTGGAGCCCATTCCCTCGGCTCTCTGGCGCGATGGCGCCGGAAACTAGAGGAGTGGGTTCTGTGACAACTCTCGAACGGCCCCGCACGGTCGGCGAACTGAAGGCATCGGGCTTCCAGATCCTGCCGGTCCGCGAAGAAATGCGAAAAAACCTGATCGCCAAGCTGCGCAACGGCGAAGACATCTTCCCCGGGATTTACGGTTACGAAGAGACCGTTATCCCGCACATCGTGAACGCGATCCTCGCCGGGCAGGACATCATCTTCCTGGGTGAGCGCGGCCAGGCGAAGTCACGCATCATCCGGTCGTTGACGTCGCTGCTCGACGATGAGACGCCGGCGCTGGCGCACTGCGAGATCGCCGAAAACCCGTTCGATCCGATCACGCGGCTCGGCAAGGACATCCTGGCGGAGAAGGGCGACGCGGCGGAGATCACCTGGGTGCCGCGGGACCAGCGCTACGGCGAGAAGCTCGCGACGCCGGATATCACGATCGCCGACCTCATCGGCGAGGTGGACCCGATCAAGGTGGCGGAAGGCCGTTACCTGAGCGACGAACTCACGATTCATTACGGCCTGATCCCGCGCACGCACAGGGGCATCTTCTGCATCAACGAGCTCCCGGACCTGGCCGAGCGCATCCAGGTGGGCCTGCTGAACATCATGGAAGAGCGCGACGTGCAGATCCGGGGGTATCGCATCCGGCTGCCCGTTGACGTGTTTGTCGTGGCGAGCGCGAACCCGGAGGACTACACCAACCGCGGCCGCATCATCACGCCGCTGAAGGACCGCTACGGCGCCCAGGTGCGGACGCACTACCCGCAGAAGATCGAACACGAAATCGGGATCATGGACGCTGAGCACCACCCGGTGCCGGGCGACTTCAACGTCACCGTGCCGGACTACATGAAGGAGATCATCGCGGAGATCAGCCGGCTGGCGAGGCGCAGCCCGGATGTGAACCAGCGCTCGGGCGTCAGCGTTCGCGCCAGCATCGCCAACTACGAATCGATGCTGGCGAACGCCCTGCGGCGCGCCATCGTGAACGGCGAGGACGAAGTGGTGCCACGCGTGAGCGACCTGCCTTTCGTCATCCCCGCCTTGATGGGCAAAGTCGAATTCGAAACGGTGGAAGAGGGCCGCGAAGACCAGATCGTCGAGAAGCTGATCCAGGGCGCGGTGGTCGCGGTGTTCAACCGGTACTACAACCTCGGCGAGCTGGAGCAGGTGGTGAACCGCTTCAAGGCGGGCGTTGCGGTGGAAGTCGGCGACATGACGCCGAGCTCCGAGTACGTGTCGCTGGCGAGCCAGGTTGAGGGTCTCCAGAGTGCCGTGGCGAAGGCCGGCGCCGGCAGTTCGGCGGCGCAGGTGGCCTCGGCGACGGAGTTCCTGCTCGAAGGGCTCCACCTGAACAAACGCCTGAACAAAGACAAAGTCGGCGGCAAGATCCAGTACCGCGGTTAAGCGGACGCATGGACTGGTCGATTCGCAGCATTCCCGCGCATGGCCCCCTGTTCGAGGGGGCCATTGCCGTGTACGGCGAGGCTTTCGGCCAGCCGCCCTACAGCGACCCCGACCGCGGACGCGAAGTGCGCGAGCGGATGCGCGATACGCACGCGTCGCGGCCCGGCTTTCGCTTCCTCGTCGCCTGCGTGGGGACCGAACGGGTCGTGGGGATGGCCTACGGCTACCACGGATCGTTCGGACAGTGGTGGCATGACACGGTCGCCCGGGCGCTCAAGCCGCTGGAAGCAGCTGAGTGGCTGGGGGACTCGTACGAACTGGTAGAGATCGCGGTCCACCCGGCGGTGCAGAGCCAGGGCATCGGCGCCGGCCTTATCGCCAAGCTGCTGGAGGGACGGCCGGAAGCGACGTGCGTGCTGAGCACCCGGACAGACAGCGACGCACACAACCTCTACCGGAGGCTCGGGTTCGAGACGATCATCGAGATGCCATTCGTGAACGGCGGCTATCCCTTCTACGTGATGGGGAAGAAGCTGCGATAGGGAAAGGTGCGAGCAGCCCGGCGAACGGGGCACAATACGGAAGATGGCTGAAGATTCTTTTCGCTGCGTGAAGTGCAAGCAGCAAGTCGATACGCTCTCGTTCGGGACAACCCAGCGCAACCACTGCCCGCAGTGCCTCTGGAGCCGCCACGTGGACAACTTCCCGGGCGACCGGAAGGCGGCGTGCGGCGGGCCGATGGAGCCGCTCGCGGTGTTCGTGGCGCAGGGCGGGGAGTGGATGCTGATCCACCGGTGCAAGAGCTGCGGCCAGTTGCACGAGAACCGGATCGCGGGAGACGACAGCGTTATGTTGCTTTTGGCGATCGCGGCGAAGCCGTTGGCGAACCCGCCGGTGCCGCTGGAGTTCCTGAGCTAACTCAGACCCACTCGTCGCCTGCGGCGGTGAGTTCGCCGCCTGCATCGCCGGGGTTGACCACGCCCGCCGGTTCGATCAGGAGTGCATGACACTCCTCGACCGCGTGCGGACAGTGCTCCACACCCCTTGGTACGACGAACAGTTCGCCCTCCCGCAGCGTCACCGTGCGGTCGCGCATTTCGATGTCCATTCGACCCCTGAGAACGAGGAACACTTCATCGGTGTCGCCGTGGTCGTGCCAGGTGAAGTCGCCCTTCAACTTCACCAGCTTGATTTCATAGTCGTTCATGCGCGCGACGACTTTCGGCGCCCAGTGTTCCGAGAAGAGCGAGAGCTTGCCGACGAGGTCGATGGGAGTCTGCGAGTACTGCTGCGGCATGTGCCGATCCTAGCTCAAACCGTACCGAGCAGCGCCGCCGCCTTCGCGGCAATCTCGGGATTCGAACCGAAGACCAGGATCACCGAATCGCCGGCCGCTCGATAGCGCACTGTTCGCCCGGCCGCAAAGACGGCCGTCGTCCTGCCCTCGCCCCGGACATCACCACCAGACGCCTCGAACCACGCGGCCATCGCGCCCGTGAACTCAGCCCCATCCCGGGCCGATGCGAACGCGACGCGAATCACCGCAACCGAATGGTTTCCGTCGCGGTAGAACTGGTAGCGGTCCCCGGCCCAACCCTCCGCTGCCCTGACGGCGGGCAGGCCCTCAAGTTGGAGTTGC
>CALMIW010000405.1 GCA_937864275.1 uncultured Dehalococcoidia bacterium | reverse complement strand
CTCACAAGCACGAGGGCGATGCGTTCTTGCATGTCCTGGGCAATGAGTTGTTGGATGGCTGTCGCATCGTCCTGGGTTGCTTCGTGGGGCGTCGATGCCGTCAGCCGAACATCCAGCCCGCCGTGAGCACCGACTGACCGGCGGACTTCCACGATTTCCGAGCCAGGCAGCACTTGCGCCAGGGCCGCTTCAGACGCATTCCTGAGCGCGCTGGCTTCGCGCGACTCGCCGATAGCGCGCGCGGTCAGCCCGAAGAGACTGGCTGTGAGGACGGCCAGGCCGAGGGCACCCACGATGATGCCTGAAACGGAGTGCCGATGGTCGCCTCGCGGCCGGAGTCCGGTTGCCCAGAACACCAACGACGCGCTGAACATGATGGCGATGAGATTGGTGAGGAAGAGGAGCGCTGCTCCTCCCCAGATGCCGGGGTCGCGGACCGCAAGCCCGATGCCAATGGTGCAGAGCGGCGGCATGAGGGCAGTCGCGATGGCGACACCGGGGATGGCCGTCGAATCGCGCATGCGGACCAGGGCATAGGCTCCGATAGTGCCACCGGCGAGGGCGATGCCGAGGTCCAGCGGGTTGGGGCGAGTGCGAGCGCTGACCTCTCCCGGGATCGACTGAAGGACGTCCAACGACATCCGCGAAAGCCCCTCAGCAACGACGAACGAGATGAAGACGGCCGTTAGTGCGCCTTCTGCCAGCGCCGCACCCGCGACGGCGAGCATGCGGGGCCGGCCGCCGAGCGATGCCTCACCCAGCGCCATGATGGGGCCCAGCAACGGTGCGACCAGCATCGCGCCGATGACCACCGCCGCGGAATCCGCGAGCAGGCCCAACGTGGCCAGGAGGCAGCTGAAGTACACCAGCAGCCGGAACTTCAGATCCGCTCGTCCCGCGCGGAAAATCTCGGCGCGAAGCCGGCCATTCGAGAGCTTCTCCGACTCCGGCACGGCTGCAGTCTAACGCCGGGATAGACCACGAGCAGCACACACCCCGGTCCACCGGTTGTCCGCCGGCTATGGCTTACTGAATTGCTGCCCGATGATTGCCGATTGTGAAGTGAGACGAGACGAGGGAGATCCGGATGCTCAAAGGCGAAAAAGTCATTCTTCGGCCGATGCGCCGGGAATACCTCGAGAAGTACGGGGAGTACCTCAACGACGTTGAACTCCAACTGCTTGCGAGCGAGGATCCGCCGATGCCGATGGAACCGGAACGGCTAGAGGCCCGGTTCGAGGAGCACTTGAAGCGGCCGCGCGCGGAGTTCCTCTGGTTCGCCATCGAAGTGCAGGGCGGCAAGTTCATCGGGCAGTGCATCCTGCACCGGTTCGACCAGGCCGCGCGCACGTGCGAACTCGGCATCACCATCGGTGACCGCGACTACCACAGCCGTGGCTACGGCCGCGACGCCGTCCGCCTGCTGGTGAAGTACGCCTTCCGGCTGCTGAACATGCGCAAGGTGTGGCTGACGACAAACGGCAGCAATCTCCGCGGACAGCAGGCGTTTGCGGCGGCCGGATTCGTGGAAGAGGCGCGGCTGCGGGACCACATCTGGCTCGACGGGCGGTACGACGACCTGGTCTACATGTCCGCGTTCCGGGAGGATGCCGCGCCGATGGCACCCGAGGAACCCGGGGCACCCGAGGCGGAGGCACCGTCCTCCGGCGAGGACGCCTGGGAGGAGCGCTAAGGTCGGGCCAGGTGCGCCGTCGGACGCCGGCTGGAAGAATCGGGGGATGAGAAGAATCCCATGCCGAGAATGAAGCCCGACGTCCTGGAGGAGTACCTGAAGCAGCCCTTCGTCGGTGTCATCGCGACGCTGCGCAAGGACGGGATGCCGTACACGGTCCCGGTCTGGTGGCTCTGGAAACCCGACGGGGTCTGGGTGACGGGCACGTACAACCGGGTGTGGTGCAAGCAGCTGTTGCGAGACCCACGCGCCTCGCTCTGCATCGAATCAGGGCGGCCGCTGAGCGGGCACGTGGAATTCGACGGACACGTCACCGCTTACCACCTTCCCGACTTCGACATCTGGCCGATTTCCCGCGAACTCGCAGAGAAGTACGTCGGGAGGGGCGACCCCGCGAACGCGGAAGCGGTGGAACGGTTCTGCGCGAACATGCGGACCGAGCCGCGCCTGCTCTTCAAGCTGGTCCCGGAAGTGACACGGGCGATCGACATGCGCGTGTACCGCGGCAAGCGCGCCGATCGGGATTACCAGGAGGCATCGCGCGACGCGGAGTGACGGGCACGGAGCCTAAAGCGGGACGTTCCCGGCGAGCAGGGCCCGGGTGGACTCCATCGCGGCGAACCACTCTGCGCGCGTTTCAGCTACGACTTCGCGCACGCTGGAAACGCGGGTGACTCCCGAGACCGTATGCCCGGCACTGCCTGGCCCGCCGCGGATGGCGCTCATCGGGATGCCGTTAGGCGCGATTGCGAGTTCGATGTCGTCCAGCGAAGCGTCGATGAGCGCCTGGCGGTACTCGGGGGCGGCACGGCTCTCTTCGGTGGCGATGAACCGGGTGCCCATGTAGGCGAGGTCGCAGCCGAGGACGATCGAGGCCCAGAGGGCGGCGCCGTCACTGATGCCGCCCGCCATCACCACCGGCCCCTGGTATTCAGCGCGGATCGCCCGCGCGAAGGCGAACCCGTTCGCCCACCCGGTGTGCCCGCCGGCACCGGCGGTGAGCAAGACGAGCCCGTCGACGCCGGCTTCCAGGGCACGACGGGCGTGGTGCATCGAGGCCACGTCGGCGAAGACGCCGATGCCCGCGTCGTGCAGAGGGCCGACGACGTCCCTGGGCGAGCCCACGCTGGTGATAACGAAGTCGACCTTGTGGCGAATGAGCGCCTCCGTGTCTTCGGCGAGGCGCTGGTTTCCGCGGATGATCAGGTTCGGCGCGACCAGCCCGGAGGGACGGCCGGCGCCCGCTGCGGCGGCGCGCGCGGCCTGGATGGACTCAAGCCACTGGTCCAGTTCGGCGAGGGTGGCGCAATTCCGCGTCGGGAACGAGCCGACGATGCCCTCGAGGCAGGCGGCCGTGACCAGTTCCGGTCCGGAGACGCCCGTCATAGGGGCGGCGATGAGCGGGAGGGAGAGGCTGGCTTTGATGTCAGCGAAGTTCGGCACAGGGCAGGGCCTCGGGGAATGGCTAACCGTTCCGCCCGGCAGCCAGACTCTACGGCAGCGATTCGGGGAGGGCCATTCTTAGTCGAGGGGGTTCTTCTCTCCCGCGGGCAACTCGACTTCGAAGACGTTGAGCGTCATCGAGACCATCCCGTAGTACCCGACGACGCCCACGATATCGACCACCCCGTTCTCGCCGAACGTATCTACGGCGCGGCGATAGGTTTCGTCGGAAACGCGGTGCGTGGCGAGGTACTCGGAAACGAAGTCGTAGACGATGCGTTCCGAATCGCGGGTGAACGGCGGACGGGCGCCGGTGCGGATCGCCTCGATGATCGCGGGTTCGAGCCCGGCCTGGAGCGCGAGGCGGGCATGCGCCCAGAACTCGAACTGTGCCTTCCAGTGCTTGCCGGTCATCAGGATGGCCATCTCGTTCAGGTCGGACGGGATGCTGGAGCCGTAGCGGCAGTAGGCGCCGACGCGCTGCGCCGGGTCGGCCAGGCCGGGCGAACGGAGCCACGCTTCGAACGGCCCTCGGAGGCCGCCGCGCGGGCCGTTGCGGATGGCATCGGCGATGGCCTTCTGTTCCGGGCTGAGTTTGTCGAGGTCCAGGGGTGCGAGTCGAGTCACATGCGCGCTCCGTAAAGGTGTCCGGCCTATTGTGGCCGCCCGCGGGTTTCGTTGACATCCCCACGTGCTCAGCTACGATCCCTGTACTTTCAGACAAGGACTACGACGCAGGGCCGGCCGGCAACGGGTGGCCGCTGACGATTTGCCTTATGACACACGAAGTAGCCCGCCGCCTTGCCATCAGTGTCCAACCAGTGCCGAAGCAGGATGCCGAGGCGCGCAAACGGAATTTCGACGAGACCTACATCGGTTTCGACCTGAACGCAGCCCGGATCGAAGCGTCGCGGTGCATCCAGTGCCCGTCGGCCCCATGCCAGGAAGCCTGCCCGGTTTCGAACGACATCCCCGGCGCGTTCGCGCTGCTGGAAATCGGCGACATCCTGGGTGCGGCCAACAAGTTCCGCGAGACCAGCAACCTGCCCGAGATGTGCGGCCGGCTCTGCCCCCAGGAAAAGCTCTGCGAGGGCGCCTGCGTGGTCGGCTTCGCCATCCGCAAGGACGGGAAGAAGGAACCGCCGGTGACGATTGGGAAGCTGGAGGCGTTCTGCACCGACTACCAGCGGCAGGCCCTCGGCGGATACCCGATGCCCCGCTACCTGCCGGAGCCCACCGGGCGGAATGTCGCCGTGGTAGGTTCCGGGCCCGCGGGCCTCGCCGTCGCGGAGCAGCTTGCCGACATAGGCCACGGGGTGACGGTCTACGAATTCTGGCCCGAGCCCGGCGGCGTGCTGGTCTACGGCATCCCGAACTTCAAGATGAAGAAGAACATCGTCGATGAGTACATCGCCCACCTGGAAGCGATGGGCGTGAAATTCGTCTGCAATACCTACGTGGGCAAGGACGTGACGATCGACGACATGCTCGCCGGGGAGTTCGACGCGGTCTTCGTCGGGACCGGCGCGGGCGTGGGCAACCAGATGGAGATCGAAGGCGAGAACCTGAAGGGCGTATACAGCGCGACGGAGTTCCTTGTCCGCGGGAACCTTGCGCCCGAGC
>CALMIW010000404.1 GCA_937864275.1 uncultured Dehalococcoidia bacterium | reverse complement strand
GAATACGCAACGCTATTCGCGAGATCGGTCCGGCCGTGACTCCCACCACACACGCCTCCGGCGCACTGCTGCTGATCGTCGTGAATGTCGGCTGGTTCTTCCTGTCCCACAGACTGGCGCTCGCTCGCGCCGCTCGGGCCCGGGGCTACGACGTTCATGTCGCCTGCGGCATCGACTCGGACCGGGAGAGGGAACGAATAGTCGCCGAAGGATTCGTCCTGCACGAGCTTTCCCTGGAGCGGTCGAGCGGTTCGCTGGCCAATGCGTGGAAGGTTGCGCGCGAACTGCGCTCGATCATCGAGCGACTCGCGCCACGGGTCGTTCACCTGGTGGCGCTCAAGGTCGTGCTGATCGGCGGGATGGTGACCCGGCGGGTGCCGGGTCGCAGGGTCGTCGCGGCGTTCTCCGGCCTGGGGCATCTGTTCACCGACGGCGGCTGGAAGGCCCGCATGATCCGGTGGCTCATCATGCCTGGATTCCGTGTCTCCCTGCGCGGCGAGTCCTGCATCGCACTGTTCCAGAATGCCGATGATCGCGCGGTCTTCACCATTGGAGGTATCGTCCCGGAGCGCCGCACCGCACTGATCCGCGGCGTCGGCGTGGATCTGGCGGAGTTCGCTCCCGTGCCGGAGCCGGAAGACTCGCTGCCGCTGGTCGTGTTGCCCGGGCGGATACTGAAGGAAAAGGGAGTTTGTGAGTTCGCGCTCGCGGCGCGCCGCCTGGCGGAATCGGGCGTCGCGGCAGAGTACGCGATAGCCGGCGAACCTGACCCCGAGAATCCCTCTTCGCTGTCGGCCGTGGAGATTGCAGAACTATCGAGCCGATATGGCGTCCGGTCCCTGGGATTCGTAGAGGACATGCCAGCTTTGCTGGCCAGATGCGCGGTGGTGTGCCTGCCCTCCTACCGGGAGGGCATGCCCAAGGCGTTGGCCGAGGCCGCCGCGGCCGGCCGGCCGCTCGTTGCGACAGACGTGCCCGGGTGTCGCGAAGCCGTGGTGGACGGCGAGAATGGCTTCCTGGTACCTGCGCGTGATCCTGCGGCACTCGCGGAGGCGCTCGGCAAACTGCTCCGAAGTACGGCCCTTCGCCGTCAGATGGGAGCGGCGAGCCGGCGGCTGGCCGGCGAGCGATTCGAAGAGTCCGCGCTGATTGCACGGACGCTCGAGCTGTATGAGTAGGCGGGCGAATTCGCAAGGTGGCGTCGAATGAAAGTGCTCGTGACGGGGGCGACCGGCTTCATCGGTCGGATCATGTGCGACGCCCTGCGCGAGCGCGGTCACCACCTCGTGCGAGCGATCCGG
>CALMIW010000403.1 GCA_937864275.1 uncultured Dehalococcoidia bacterium | reverse complement strand
TCGCGTCAGGATGCGGACGGCGATGAGCGAATGCCCGCCCAGGTCGAAGAAGTCGTCGTCGACGCCGACGGTATCGACGCCGAGGAACTCCGCCCAATCAGCGACAAGGGCGCGTTCGAGCTCGTCTCGCGGTTCGGCGAAAGTGCTCGCGAGCGCGGGACGGGCAACGACGACGGCCGTCCCGGTCGAGGGGCGATTGGCCCTGGCCTCGAGTACCTTCGGATCAACGGAGGAGACGATCACATTTCGGAGCGAAGGCAGCGCGAGCACGCGCTCCAATTCTGCGAACCCTTCCGCTGGTTTGATGCCGAAGCCAAGCGGGATGAGGGCCTGCCGGCTTTTGCCATTCGGCGTCCCCGACCACGACGAAGCTGGTGACCTGTCGTTCGAGCGTCCCATAGGAAGTGAAGCACTCGAGGCGAGACGGCGCCCAGAGACGCTCACCAGCCGGATCCACAAGCGGTAGGCCCGCGGAGAGCGCGATGTCCAGCATGCCGGGATGGAGGTCGAACTCCACAAGGTCGCCAGTAAACGGCTCGGGGAGGGAGAGTTCGGCAAGGGCTTCGCCGTTGCCGAGGCGCAGGCCGTCCAACACGTCCCAACGAGGCCCGAACCTCAGGTTCGCCTCCTGGGGCATGCGACGCCCGACCGACTTCCCGAACGCAACTGGCCGGTCTCGCAGCGCCGCTGGGACTTCCGGCGCCGCGACAGGGCGCGCCGTTGCCGGCGCGAGATTCGCCCGCCCGTGCAGCACGCCACCCGAGCGCAGCGCTACTTCATCTGCTTCGACAGCGACCGTGAACGTCACCGGTTCTGCCCCGGTGGCGCGCAACGGAGCGAGCCATTCCACCTGGCGCAGCCCAACCGAGGCGGTTGCCGCAGCGGACCGGGCTGCCGAGGCGAACGCCTGGAGGTAAGCGGTCCCGGGAAGGACCGCTGTTCCATCCGCGAGACGGTGGTCGTCGAGCACCCAACAGGAGTCCGGCGTCTTGCGTGAGTTGAAGGTGAGCGAACTGCTACGTCGCTCGGCACGCCCGAGAAATGGCAGACCGTCTCCGCGTGCGACCCCGGATGCCATTCCGACCTCGTCCCACCGCCCCCAATCAACGGCCAGAACTTGCGGGAGTGTTCCATCGGGTTTGCTCAAGGCGAACGCGTCGAGGAACGCATTCGCCGCCGTGTAGTCCACCTGGCCCTCGAGCCCGAGTTGGGCGCTGATGGACGAGAAGAGCACCAGGAAGGGGACCCGGGCGCGCTTGAGCGCCTCGTACAAGCGGGCGGTGCCAGCCACCTTCGGTGCGAGCACTCGCTGGCACGCTTCGGCGTCTCGCGACTGGATCAGGCCGTCGTCTAGGACGCCGGCAGCATGGAAGCACCCGTCGAGGCCGCCGAACTCACGCACCGCCTCGGCGACCACGCGTTCGACGTCTGCCCCTGTTGTCACATCACCCGTGGCCAACAGTACCTGCCCGCCGGCGGCCTCAATGGCTCGGAGGGTTGCGATGGTTTCCCCAAGCTCACTGTCTGGCTGATCGCGAAGAACTGCGTCCCATCCCAGCCGGCCCGGCAGCGTCCGCCTGCCCATAAGGACGACGCGAGCTTGGGCAGATTCGGCGAGGTGCGCCGCGAGCGCGAGGCCGATGCCGCTGGCGCCGCCGGTGATGAGGTAGCGCCCGCCGGGGATAATGGAGGCAGGCAGCGGGGCGCTGCCAACCCGGAGTTGCTCGACCCCGTGCGTCCAGCGGCGCCCGCCTCGAATCGCAACAGCAGTCGCGGGCAGGCCGGCCACGATTTCGTTGATTATGTCGTTAGCTTCATCGGCGGCCCCTCCGCGGCTTCTGCGGCGGCCGCCCTCCAGGTCGATCAGTGCGGTGGCCCGCTGCTCGAGCCCGTGCGCGGCCACGGGGGTAAGCCCCCCGGCCGCGGGCGCGCGGGGGCCGGTTGGCGGCTCCCACGCCGCC
>CALMIW010000402.1 GCA_937864275.1 uncultured Dehalococcoidia bacterium | reverse complement strand
CGGCGAGATGGTGACCGATGAAGCCAGCTCCTCCGGTGATCGCAATCCTCACGAAGCCACCGTCCTGAGCAAACTCAGCACACGCGACCCGTTGCGGGCGGCATCGAGCTTGTCGCGCGCGATCGATCTTGCGGCGCTGCCAAAACGCTCCCGTAGCGCCGCGTCATCGACCAAAGATTCGAGCGCAGTCGTGAGCTCGGTTGTCGAACCTGGTTCGACCAGAATCCCACCCTCGCCGCCGCCAAGCGTCTCGGCGTTCGAACCGACAGTAGTAGTGACGACCGGCAGTCCAGCAGCCATTGCCTCCCCCAGGACGAGCGGCGTGCAGTCCCCGAGCGTTGGGAAACAGAAAATGTCCGAGTTGGCATAGGCGGCGTAGAGACGCTCACTGCCCGGACGGACTCCCCGTTCCTGGAAGACCCCGGGGATCGACGGGATCTCAGCATCCGACACGATGACAAGCTCGGCACGGTCAGCGATCGCCGCGAACGCACGAAGGAGCGCGGGCCCGCCTTTGCGCTCGAAGTCGCCACCGACGAACAGGATGCGCGGCTTGCCACAGCGCTGGGGCCGCGGCATCTCGAAGAACTCCGGAGGCGCGCCGGGATGAGCGACCAGCACCTTCGAGGCGGCAACTCCGTAGTCCCGGGTGAGGGATTCAGCGGCCCATTCGGACCAGGACACAACAGCAGCAGCGCCTGCGAAAACGCGCCGGTACCACGCAGACTTGAAGGATTCGGCTGGCGCCAGCCCTTTGCGGTGCTTGTACCCCTGCCCCATGCCATCGACCTGGACAGGTGTGGCATCGACACTGACAACGTATCGCTCGGCGGCCGATGTCTGCTGGGCGAACAGGGAAACGCTCTGCGTGTGATAGAAGACGACTCTGTACTGCTGCCCAGACGAGCGAAGCGCAGTACGCGCGCGCCAGCTTCCTCGGACTGCCCACGGTACCGGCACGCGAGCGGTCTCGGGGTAGTGGATGCGATGCACGTCGATCGGAGCTGACGAGTCGATCAGCGACTCGAGGTTCTGACTGTGAGCACGGTGCCCAAGGGTCTGCTCCAGGCAGAGCGCCCATTTCTGCATTGTTCCGGCCACCCGTCGAAGTGGGATGCCCAAACCTTATGCGGAGTCCGTGGAGGGAGTGTTGATGCACCGTCCCCGGGAGATTCATGCCGGCTTGGCGAGCGCCTGGCGGAAGGAGGAGTCGTACTCGAGAAGGTAGGCGAAGCTCAGCAGCTTCAGTGCGGGGCCGGTGGCACCAACTCGATACAGAGCATCGGCTCCGGTGAGCGCGGTGCTGATGCCAACGGGCTCGGCCGAGAGCTTCCCCAGTACCGTCGAGCCGACACGGTTGAGGAGGTTTCGGCGGCTTCGCTCCGACTCGATGACCGAGAGCCAACGGGTCTCGGGATGCCGGCGCGCGATCTCGATGTCAAACCTGGCGTAGTCGCGGGCAATCCGCCTCCAGCTGGCCTTCGACCGCTCGGAGTAGTGCCAGCCGACGGCATCCGGGACGAACTGGAACGTCGCGCCCTGTTTTGCGAGCCGATATGCGAACTCAATGTCCTCGGCCCGCGTGAACGTCTCGTCGAACCCGCCAACAGCCAAGAAATCCTCTCGCCGAAGAAACGCGTTGCCGGTGAAGAACTGGCGCCACGTGGGCTGGTACAGTCCGCGGACCATCTTGTCGTATTCCGTAGCGATCGTGCGTGCTTCCCAGAGCGTCCAGGGAGTCGGCTGCCAGTCGCGGGGCGCCGCAAGTGGACCCATCTGCACTCCATTCGGGGGACCGGCCTCGTACACCGCGAGATGGCGCTCTAGGAGCAGCGAGTCCGCGACAACGTCGTCATCTACGAAGGCGATGAGATCGGCGGTGCTTTGCGAGACGCCCCGATTTCGAGCGCGCGCCGGCCCGCCGTTCGTTTCCATTCGGAGAAATCGGACAGACAGCCTGGACTTGAGTCTGTCATCCACCACCGACTCTTGAGGCGTGGGACTGTGATCGTCGATGACGAGGACGCCGAAGTCCTGGGTTGTCTGATCCGCGAGCGCTTCAAGGCACCGAACGAGTTGCCGGGGCCGGTCGTAAGTCGCGACAACCACCTCAATTCGGGGCACTGGGAGCCTCTCGCAAGTGGCGAATGACTTTCAGCGGCGAGCCCGCGGCGAGCGTGTACGGAGGTATGAAACCGTTCACCAGGGAGTTCGCACCAATCACCGCACCGCGTCCGATGTGTGAGCCGCGAAGCACAATGCAGCGCGCGCCGATCCACACGTCGTCTTCGACCACTACAGGTGCTGCGGCGCCCCCAACCTGGTGGTCCAGAGGGCTGTGGTAGTCGTTATCCATGATGATAGAGTACTGACCGATCGCGCAGTTGGACCCAATCGTGACGCCGCGTGTCGCCGAGATGTTCGTGCCGTAGTTGATGTACGTGCCCGTCCCGATCGAAAGCACCGCCCCGCGCCGCGCGATCAGTTCGAGGCGCACCGTCGTACCGTCGAGGCGAACGCGATCGCCGATCACGACATCGCCTTCCGTGATCAGTTTCACCTTGCCGTCGAGCCGGGCGTTGCCAATCAGCGTCGCCCGCCGCAGACGCCATTTGGCTCGGACGACCTGCCAAGTCAGCGACCAGAAGGCTCGGAACCTCCGCTGCCGCAGCACCGAAGCGGCGGCACGATTGAGAGTGACCGGCCGTGCACTCGTGGCCATCAGCCCTCGCCCTCGTGAGCCAGCGTGGGTAACGCGAAGATCAGGCCAGTCGCAACGGCGAATGGGAGCAACTGGCGCCCACCGGCGAACGCCAAATCGACTGTAGCATACACCAGGAACATGAGGATTGTCGTGAAGAGCACCGCCGCGGTGCTCCACTCCGGCGTGGTGGCGTCCGCCGAGCGCATGTACTCGACGCAGCGCTTTAACGCCACAATCGCGAACCCGAGAAACACCGAGATTCCAAACCAGCCCATCTTGAGCCAGAGCCACAATATGCTCTGGTGTGGTGTGAAAAGCTGGAGCGGCCAATAGTCCTGCAGGTACGGGAGTCCCTGGAACTGGATGAACGGTCGTCCGAAGCCGACGCCGAAGACACGATTGACGCGAATCGTCTCGATGACGTTGGCCTTCTCAACCGTTCGATAGGTATCCGACGATTCGTCGCGCAAATTGGGATCGATCTGAGAGCGGACTGCCCGCGCCGGTTGCGCGGCCGCCCCGTATTCCTTGTTCCAGTACGCCCCCAGATAGGCCGCGAAAGCG
>CALMIW010000401.1 GCA_937864275.1 uncultured Dehalococcoidia bacterium | reverse complement strand
GCAAGCGCGGCGTGGTGGACCAGGACTCCTTCGCGACATTCAACCGGCCGAACGTGAAGCTCGTCGATCTGCGGAAGGAGCCGTTCGTCGAAGTCACCGAGACCGGGATCCGGACGACCGCCGGCGACTACGAATTCGACGTCATCGTCTACGCGACGGGATTCGATGCGATGACCGGCGCACTCATGCGGATGAACATCACGGGACGCGAGGGAGCGCTGCTTTCCGAGAAGTGGCGCGACGGCCCGCGCAACTACCTCGGGTTGATGGCGTCGGGGTTCCCGAACCTGTTCACGATCACCGGCCCGGGCAGCCCTTCCGTGCTCAGCAACATGCTCGTTTCGATCGAGCAGCACGTGGACTGGATCAGCGACTGCCTCGCCCACATGCGGGCCGATGGAGACGAGACGATCGAGCCGACGACAGAGGCAGAAGATGCGTGGGTCGAGCACGTGAACACCGTCGCCGACGGGACGATGTACACCGCCCCGAGTTGCAATTCCTGGTACCTCGGCGCGAACGTCCCCGGGAAGCCTCGCCAGTTCATGCCGTACGTCGGCGGAGTTGGTCCCTACCGGCTGAAGTGCGACGAAGTGGTCGCGAACGGCTATGAAGGTTGCGGGCTGGGTAGGGCGAAAGAGCCCCGGCGGGCGCCCGCTGAGGGCGCGACGACCGTTTGCCCGGCCTCCAAACTCCCCGCCGCGAAAGCGCACCGGGAGATGCGTAGGCCCTGAGATGAAGTTCGACGCGAGCCAGGTGGTCTCGCCGGCGCGCTCGATGTCCTTCATCCGGAGCAGCACTTCGCGGAACATCGCTTCGATCTCGAGACGGGCGAAGTTCGCGCCGAGGCAGTAGTGGGCCCCGCCAGAGCCGAATGCGACGTGTTCGGAGCAGTCCCGGGTGATGTCGAAGGCGTCGCCGTCTTTGAAGACTTGCTCGTCTGCGTTCGCCGAACCGTAGTACATCAGCAGTTTGTCGCCCTCCCGCAGAGTCTTGCCGCGCATCTCGACGTCGGTGGTCAGCGTCCGGCGCATGTAGACGACGGGGCTAACGAAGCGGAGCATCTCCTCAACGGCGTTCGGCAGCATGGCATCGAGGTTCCCGACGAGGCGCTCGCGCTGGCCGGGATGTTCGAGGAGCAGTTGCATGCCGCCGCCGACGAGGTTGCGGGTGGTGTCGCCGCCGGCATCCATGAGCAGGATGAAGAACGAGACGAAGTCGGCCATGGTGAGGCGGTCGCCGTTGACTTCGGAGTTCAGGAGCTGCGTCGAGAGGTCGTCGGCGGGGTGCTTCAGCTTGTGCTGGGCGACCTCCATCGCGTACATCGCCATCTTCTGCACGGTCTCGCCCCGGAGCGCGGGTGTGACTGCATCCGGTGCCGAGTGAATGATCTCGGTCCAGTCGTAGAACATCACGCCGTCTTCGAGAGGGATGCCGAGCAGGTCCGCGATGACGTACGAGGGGAGCTTCCCCGCGACATCGACGACGAAATCGCATTCGCCGCGGTCGATGACCTCATCGACGATGCGCCGGGCGAGCTTCTCAATCGATTCCTTTCGGGGAGCGACGGCATGCGGCGTGAAACCGCGCTTCACGAGGTTCCGG
Source organism: uncultured Dehalococcoidia bacterium (assembly GCA_937864275.1). Lineage (GTDB taxonomy): Bacteria > Chloroflexota > Dehalococcoidia > Tepidiformales > Tepidiformaceae > Amarobacter. The sequence goes on along the minus strand of CALMIW010000401.1, from coordinate 19,131 downwards.
TACCGGGTGTGGGCGGGCGGGTCCATCATCAGCATCATGTTGCCGCCGGCGCCGCCGCTGCCGGGAGGCACATCCTGCATCAGGATGGTCGGGCTGTTCGAGAAGGCGACGCTGTCGCGGGAGATGGCGCGGACGTCCTCGTGCCTGGTAATCGCCCAAAAGCCGCGTCCACCCGGTTCTTCATGCCAGTGCACGGGGTCGTGCTTGCGCAGCCAGCGATACTGCTCGCGAGGGTGGCCGCCGGCGAAGGAGGATGAACTCCAGAGGTCGATTTTCCGTGCCGCGGGTGCCGTCATCGGTTCGCTCCCTGTGGTGATGCCGGGCGATGATAACAGGCAGCGGACGCAACCCGGGTGGCAAACGGCCGAGCGTGATGCCCTCGGACAGGGGACTCAGGGTTGGTCGTCGAGGCCGAGCACGATGGCGCCTGATTCGGCAAGGCCGGCGATGACGTCGTCGCCGTATCCCAGCTCTTTCAGCCACTTGCGGGTGTCGCGACCGAGGGGCGGCGAGGCGCCCTGGGCGGCCGGGGGGCTGTCCGACATTTGCCATGGGGGCGCGGCCATGCGTTGCGGGCCGGTGAGGTCATGCTCCAGGTCGACCACATAGCCATTGGCGACCACCTGTGGGTCGTCCAGCAACTCCTCGACGAACGAGACCGGGCTGGCGGGAACGCCATGCGCGTCGAATATCGCCATCCATTCGTCGGTGGTGCGGCACTCGAACATGGCTTCGATGCGGCCAATTGCCTCCTCGGGTGCGCTCTTCGCCGAACTACCTTCGAGCGGATCCTCGATGCCAAGCGCCGTCCGCATTCGTTCGCGGGTAGCGGGCGAAAGGCAGCCGACGGTGAGGGCGCCGTTCTTGGTCTTGTAGCCGCGGTAGTAGATGCCGAACCCGATGACGGTCTCGGCCAGTGCCTTCCGGCGGCGAACGAACTGGTCGAATGGCTCGCTCTCGGTCCGCGAACGCTCGAGGTCGGACAGGAACGACTCTCGCCGCTCGGCATCGGCGACGGGGACGCTCATGAAGGCCGAGCCCTGGATCAGGAGGGCGTTCGTCAGGAGCGACGTCTCGACGAGCTGGCCGCGGCCGGTGGCAGCGCGATGGACGAGTGCGGCGCAGACTCCGAGGGCGATGGCGTAGCCCGTGGTGAAGTCGGCCGGGGCCGCCGGCCCGGAGAGCGCCGGGAAACCGCGATCATCGAGCCAGAGCCGGTGCATGAGCAGCCCCGAAGCCGCCTGGGCGACGATGTCGTAACCGGGACGGTGTGCCCAGGGCCCCTTCCGGCCGAACGCGGTGCTGTCCACGTAGATGATGTCGGGGCGCTCGGCTTTCAGCGATTCGTAGTCGACGCCGAGGCGCCTGGCGACATCGGGGCGGCTGTTGATGACGGCGACGTCGCAGGTCCGTGCGAGTCGGCGCACGACCTCCTGGCATTGCGGCTGCGACAGGTCCAGCACGAGGGATTGCTTGCCGCGGTTCAGCGATTGGTACGCTTTCGACTCGTTCGGGAAGAATTGGCCGGTAAGCCGCCAGGGTTCGCCCTCCGGGGGTTCCACCTTGACGACCTCGGCACCGAGATCCGAGAGGAGCATGCAGCCGAGCGGGCCGGCGATGACCTGTGTGAGGTCCAGTACGCGGATGCCCGCGAGCGGTCCAGTTGTCATGGGCGTCCCCTCCAGTCCGTCTCTATCGGAAGCGCGGTTCGCGCTTTTCGCGGAAGGCCGCGACGGCCTCGCGCTGTTCGGCCGAGCCGCGGCGGCGGGCGAGGGCTTCGCCTTCGCGCTGCATCACCAGGCGGATATCTTGCTCCACGGCGTTGGCGTGGAGGAGGGCTTTCGTTTCGCGGAGGCACTCCGGACCGATCTGGGCGTAGTCGCGCGCGAGAGCCAGCGCCGCGGGCATCAGGTCGTCGTGGGCGACGGTGCGAAGGACAAGGCCGATGCGCTCGGCTTCGCGCGCATCGATGGTGCGGCCCGAAAGCGCCAGGTCGGAAGCTGCCTGAAGCCCGACGATCTGGGGGAGGAGGTGCGTGCTCGCGAGTTCGGGGACGATCCCGACGCGGACGAAGCGGATGGAAAACGTCGCCCGTTCCGAGGCGATGCGCACATCACACGGCAGGACGCGCGTGAGACCGGCACCGATGCAGGCCCCGTTGACGGCGACCACGCTCGGTTTCGCGCCAAGGGCGTACTCGACCCAGTTGAAGCGGAACTTCGGGCGCTCGATCGTTTCTCCGTCGCGCTCCCTGATGCTGTCTTCGAATCGGGAGATGTCGACTCCGGCACAGAATGCCCGCCCGTTTCCGGTGATGAGGATGGCGCCGACCGCGCCGTCTTCGTTGAGTTCGGCGAATGCTTCGCTGTACTCGACGGACATCTGGTTGGTCATGGCGTTGAGCCGTTCGGGCCGGTTCAGCTTGAGGATGCCGACATCCCCGTCGCGTTCGATCTCGATGAATTCGTAGGCCATTCGACTTGCTCCTGGATGGGGACGGGAATCTAGCCTCGGGGAAGCCCGAGACCGCGGGTGGCGATGATGTTTCGCTGGATCTCGCTGGAGCCGGCGGCGATTGTCTGCGGGATGACGCTGAGATAGGCCATCGCAGGGGTGAGGCCGTGGGAGGCGAGCAGCGAGGACTCGCGGAGCTGGCCGGCCATGCCCGTGACGTGCATCTCCGTCAGCGCGATGCGCTGGGCCAGTTCCGAGCCGAACATTTTGCACATCGAGGCTTCCTTGTTGGGGACGCCTCCCGCCGCCTGGATGGAGACGATCACGAACGAGAGTTGCTCGACGACGGCCGTCTCGATCGCACGGTCGACGATCTCCAGGCGGTGAGACGGCGAGACCGGGTTTCCTTCGCCAGCCCGGTCGCGCGTGTAGCGAGCGAGCTTCGCGACTGATTTCCGAGAGTGGATTGCGCGCGAGATGTTGGAGCGTTCGAAGTCGAGCGTGGTGGCGCCGACGTACCAGCCGCGGTTCTCCTCGCCGATGCGGTTCCGCACGGGCACCCGGACATCCTCGAAGAAGACTTCGTTGAAGGAGTGCCCTTCGGCCATGTTCATCAGCGGACGGACGGTGATGCCGGGCGAGCTCATCGGGAGGAGGAGGTAGCTGATCCCGCGGTGTTTCGGCGCGCTCGGGTCGGTTCGCGCCATCATGAACATCCACTGGGCGCGATGGGCGCCGGATGTCCAGATCTTCTGACCATTGATGATGTAGTCGTCGCCGTCGCGGACCGCGCGCGTCTGCAGACTGGCGAGGTCGGAGCCAGAGCCGGGTTCGCTGAAGCCCTGGCACCAGCGAACCTCACCGCGAAGCAGCGGCGGCAGGTGTTCGGCTTTCTGGTCGTCGGTGCCGTGGAGCATGATCGTCGGGCCCACGAGGTTCATCATCGGCCTGCTGGTCGGCGCGCCGGCCTCGTGCAGTTCCTGGTTCAGGACGAACTGTTCGAGGACCGACATATCGGCGCCGCCGTACTTCTTCGGCCACGCGGGAGCGATCCAGGAGTTCGCCGCGAGCTTGTCCAGCCAGTCCTTCGTCTTATCCGAGATCTCTTCGTATGCCGCGGCGTTCGGGCCGTGCATCGCGAGTTCGTCGTGGGGGCCGCCGGGCGTCCAGTTCTGGGCGACGAACGCGCGGACCCGTTCGCGCCACTGCGCGAGTTCGGGAGTGTCGGTGAAACGCATGGGCGGGTCTTTCTCGCAACGTGCGGATGCGGGGTGATGGGTACGGCGCCGGGCGCTACTTGTAGAGAGGGCTGGACGCCTTCATGAAGCGCGAAAGCATGCGGTGTTCGGCGATCCGTTTCCCGCTCGCATCGTCGGCCCACGTTTCGTACCAGTAGTACTCAGTCTTCGGGCTCTGCCCGAGGGCGACGATCTCCCCGCTGAGGCGGTAGGGCTCGCCGACGAGGAGCGGGCCGTTGATGTTGCGAATCTCGATCGCGCCGAACAGGCCGACGACATCCTGGAGCCTTCGCCGCACCGGTGCGGCGCCCTGCGTGAAGAAGAGACCGATGTAGCTGGTGATCGGGACCACCGGCTTGCCCCACCGCGATTCGCGATAGATATCCAGCGGGTCGGTGGTGAAGCGGAGGTGCTGGTCGACGGTTTCCTGGGTCACCATGCCCTCGGTCGCAGCGATCGGGTCTCCCGGGGAAAGGTCTTTGAGGATGCGGAGGTCGCCGGAGTCGAACCGATCGAGCGGCTTTCGCATGAGTGCGGTGGGTTCGGAGGGAGAGCCGACAGAGGCGGTGCCCTCGGCAACGCGGAGGCCGTCTTCCCGTTCGATCCAGACGTCGACCTGGACGTCCTTCGCGCCGGCAGGTGGAAGAACCATGAAGGCGCGCACCGGTTCGCGGTCGGTGGTCGCGTTCACAAAGTAGAGGGAGAGCGTGCCTTTCTCCCACCAGGCCTCACCGAAGGCCTCGAGGAGGAGCGGGCCGAACAGGTCCATGTGGACCGAGCCAGCGACGGTGCCGCCGCGCAGCCCGAGTTTGGTGGCCGTCTCGTCGTCGTGGATGCTCCCCTTCACGGTGGCGGCGCGATTGATGGGGCGCCGAAGGGCTCCCGTCAGGACGCCATCCTTCAGCGACATGCGTTCATCTGAGTCAGTCACAAATCCCTCCGGGAGCCGGCAGCAAGCGGCAGCACGCGCTGCGTTCAGGGAGTTGGCCTCTCCCTTCTGCGCACGGCTGCGCTAGACTCTGCAGCTGTAGCCCGCATGCTGGGGATAGCTGGCATCGCTCTGCAAGGGCTGATTGCTTATCGATCGGTAGCGATCACTAATGGGACGCCGCTGAGGCGTGGGGAGAACCGATGAACTTCGAACGGCTCCAGACGTTCCGGCTCGTGGTCCAGCTCGGGAGTTTCAGCCGCGCGGCGGAGGCGCTTTTTCTCTCGCAGCCGGCGGTCTCGCTCCAGATCCGCCAGCTGGAAAAGGAGCTTGGCGTTGTGCTGCTCGAGCGCGGCGGCCACCGGGCTACGCCGACGAGCGCGGGAGATGCTGTGCTTCGCTTCAGCGAACACGTCCTGGAGTCCCGCGCCGGTCTCCTGCGCGAACTGGCTTCGCTGCAATCGGGCTCTTCGCTGGTCACCATCGGTTGTTCCGCGAGTTCGACCCGGCAGGTGATCCCGCAACTCATGGGAGAACTCCTCCGAATCGCCCCGGACATCCAGCTCCGGGTGACGACCCTTCCGCCGGATGAGGCTTCGGCACGGCTGCTCAAAGGGGAGTTCGACTTCACGTTGACGACCGACGCGTACCTCTCTGACCGGCTGGTGGGGGAGCCCTTCTCCACCGCACGCCTCTTCGTGGTCGCAGCACCGACACACCCGCTCGCCCGGAAGGGCCGCGCGACGCCGGAAGAACTGGCGGCGTGCCCGTTCGCGCTCTTGCCTTCGCCGTGGACGGCGCAGCGCCGTTTCCGCGAATGGGCGGCGAACCAGGGTGTCGAAATCAACGTCACGATGGAGCTTTCCACGTACGACGGGCTGATTGAGGCTGCACGGAAGGGCCTGGCGCTCACACTCGTCGCCGAGTCCGCCATAATCCGGGAGGTCGAGCGCGGCGACCTGGTCATCGTGAACACGGTTGGCCTGCCCCTGGAGTACACGATCTACCTCGCTCACCGGGCTGGCCCGCTGCTCCCAGCGCTTTACGTGGTGAAGAAGGCGGCGCTCGAGAGCCGGATCGCACGCGCGATGGGTCGCCCTGCACGCGTCACCGCCGGTGTGCGTCCCGGGATGGTCGTCGCATCCTGAGCGGGCCTCTTCTCCCCCGATAACACGTACTTATGCGAGCGGTAATAGCCCTTCTTGGCGATCGGCGCGGGTGGTACACCTAGCCGGCGCCAGGGACAGCACAAGGCGAATGACGTCCTGAGTGTGGTGCAGGCAGACCGTGCCGGCAGGCGCGCCGGAGCCCGGCAGGCAGCCGGACGAGGGTGCGTTGCGGCATGGATGCAATGGAGGGATTACGCGTGACTTCTGACAACTACTGGACCCGGGCAATGGCTCGCGGTGTTTCCCGGCGCCGCATTCTCGGCGGGATGGGGGTGGCCTCAGTCGCGCTCCTGAGCGGCGGCGCGATCGCCTGTGGCGGCGACGACGACGATCCAGAGGGCGACGGCGGCGGGTCGACCGAAACGACCACGACGCCCGTCGCGAGCAAGCCAGTGCGCGGCGGAACCTTGATCGTCCGGCGCCCGTCGGCCACCACGTTCGCGGACCCGCACCGCAGCAGCAGCGGCTATGACCCGACCGTGAACCATCTCTATGCAGCCCCGCTCATCGCGAACGTGAAGGGGAAGCTGAGTCCCAGCCTCGTCGAGTCCTGGGAGCAGATGGACGTAACGACGCTGAAGCTGACGCTGAGGAAGGACCTCAAGTTCACCGACGGCACGCCGGTGAACGCGGCCGCCGTCAAGTATTCGCTCGAACGGCAGGCGGACCCGAAGGTGGCGGCTCCACGGCGAAGCCTCCTCACCGGCGTGAAGATCGAGACGCCGGACGACTACACGGCCGTCCTCAAGTTCCCGAAACCGAACCCGGTGTTTCTCGAGAGCCTGACGATGAACGCGCCGGCGGGCCTTGGAGCGCTCATTTCTCCGACTGCCCACGGGAAGCTCGGCGACGACAAGTTCAACGAGGCGCCGGTCAGCGTCGGCCCGTTCAAGATTGACAAGCTCGCCCTGGATGCGGAGTCGGTTTTCGTACCGAACCCGGACTGGCCTTTGACCGCCGCGAACGGCGACAAACTGCCGTACCTGGACAAGGTCATCGTGAAGGTGATCCCCCAGACCGCGGTGGCAGTGGCCGAGCTCCAGTCCGGCGGCATCGACCTGGACTACGTGTACCTTGGCGAGAACGTCGCACAAATCAAGGGACAGGCGAACCTCGCCGTCAACGTGAACAAGGGCGCGATTACGCAGCGCATCGGGATGAACCTCGGCAAGGCGCCGACGAACATCGTCGCCTTCCGGCAGGCGATGAGCTACGCGCTGGACCGCGAGGAGTTCGCGGCCGTGTTCACCGACGGTCTGGGTGAAGGCGGGCGGGGCCCGCTGACCGCCCTGACCTGGGCGTATGACGCCGCCGCGCCGCACTACGCGTACGACGTTGCCAAGGCGAAGAGCCTTCTCGCCCAGTCGGGCGTGGGCGAGGGCGCGAAGCTCAACATCTGCACCTACACCTCCGGCGTGTATCCGCGCATCGGCGAGATGATCCAGGCGCAACTGAAGAAGATCGGCCTCGAAGTCCAGGTCGACAATCTTGAAGTGCCAGTGATCACCGAGAAGTACCGCAAGAACGGCGAGTACCTGCTCGGACTCGAGGGTGGCGGGGCACCGCAGGGCGACCCGTACCAGTACCTCGAAACCAACTTCGGCTCGGCCAACCAGCCGGGCGGGACGAAAATGCCGGAAGTGGACGCATTGCTGGCAAAGGCGCTCTCCGCGGCGAACGAAGAAGAGCGGAAGAAGGCTTACGGAGAAATCGTGAAGCTGGACTACGACAACTCGTACAAGATCTGGCTCCTCGAATCGCCGACGATCGCGGGGCACGCCAAGAAGGTCCAGGACCTGGCGTGGCTTCGTTCCGGTAGCGCGATGGACGTTACCGCGGCCTGGAAGCAAGCCTGACCAAGCCGGGGCGGGGGTTGTTCCCCCTTCACCCGCCCCTTTTCCTCTTTCAAGGCCTACCGTTGTGACTGCTTACATCATCCGGCGCATCCTCCAGATGCCCGTGGTCATCCTCATGGTGACGTTCGCGCTATTCGTCATCATGCACCTGCTCCCAGGAGACCCGATCTACGCGATGATCGGCGAGTCCGAAGCGTCTATCGACCCGGAGGTCATCGAAGAACTCCGAGGGGAGCTCGGCCTCGACGACCCGGTGCTGGTCCAGTACCTGGACTGGGCCTCGGACCTCCTCCGGGGCGACCTTGGCCGTTCCTTCCGGGATCGAAGCTCTGTGACCGACGCGATCACCGACCGGATGCCGGTCACGCTGCAGCTCGGACTGCTCTCGCTGTTCGTGGCGATCTGCGTGGGCGTACCCGCGGGGACGATTGCCGCCGTCAAGCGGAACTCGCCCATCGACGCCTTCGTGACGTTGTTCGCGATGTTCGGTGTCGCGGTCCCGAACTTCTGGTTCTCGATGATGCTGATCTGGGTGTTCGTAGTGGAGCTGCGATGGCTCCCGGCGTCGGGCTTCGTCGCGCTCTGGAGCGACCCGATCGAGGCGCTGCGACACATGGCACTCCCGGTGGCGGCGCTGGGTCTGACGCTTTCGGGCTCGATCATGCGCTATACGCGTTCCAGCGTCCTCGAGGTGCTGAACCAGGACTCCGTAAGCACCGAGAAGGCGAAGGGTATGAGCCAGCGGACCGTGATTGTGCGGCACGCACTCCGGAACTCGCTGTTGCCGGTTGCAACGATTATCGGGCTCCAGCTCGGTTCGCTTCTCGCCGGCAGCATCATCATCGAGAGCATGTTCGCGCTCCCCGGGATTGGCAGACTTGCCATTCAATCCATCAACGGCCGGGACTACCCGATGCTGCAGGGCGTGGTGCTGCTATTCACCGTCACGGTGCTGGTGGTGAACCTGCTGACCGACATCAGCTACGCCATCCTCGACCCCCGAATCCGCTACTCCTAGGGAGACCGCATGGCTCACGTACTCGAGGCGCTCCCCGCAGTGCCACCAAGGCGCCGTATCTCTCCCCGGCGGCTCTGGCGGACGGCTCGCCACCATCCGATGGCTTCGGTGGCGCTGTGCATCATCGTCGTATTCGTGCTGATTGCGGTCATGGCGCCACTCATCGCGCCGTACGACCCGGCCGAAACCAACGGCCGAAACCGGCTGCAGTCGCCGAGCTGGGATCATCCGTTCGGAACCGACAGCCTCGGCCGCGACGTGCTGAGCCGCGAGATCTTCGGAGCGCGGATCTCACTCCAGGTCGCGGTGCTAGCTGTCGCCGTGGCGGCGGGCGTCGGGGTGCCACTCGGGCTGATAAGCGGTTACCGGGGCGGATGGGTGGACGTGGTGGTCATGCGGCTGACCGACGCGGTCATCGCATTCCCGGGGCTCGTCCTGGCGCTCACGCTCGTCCTGGTCCTCGGGCCGAGCATCACGAACATCATGGTCGCGCTCGGTGTGGGCGCGGCGCCGAACTACGCACGGCTGGTGCGGGGACAAGTTCTGTCGCTGCGCAACATGGAGTACATCACGGCCGCCCGCTCGATTGGCGCAGGCGACACCCGAATCATGACTCGGTATCTCTGGCCGAACACGCTGCCAAGCGTGATTGTCGCCGGGACGCTGACGATGGGCACGGCCATTCTCGCGGAGGCGAGCCTGAGCTTCCTTGGCGTCGGTGTCCGCCCTCCGACACCGACCTGGGGCGGGATGCTGAACGAGGCGTTCACCCAGATCTACGTGGCACCGTTTCTCTCGTTCTTCCCGGGCCTCGCGATTTTCATCATCACCCTCTCGTTCAACCTTCTCGGTGACGGCGTCCGCGACCTGCTGGACCCGCGGCTCCGGACCACCCAGGGGCTGTAGCAGGGGCCGGTCTGCGCCGTAACGCCGCGAGATCTCGCGAGACCGGTATCCTCGCTCCGCCTGAGCGTGAGTTCCTGAGCTGCTGCGCGAGCTTGGCCAGTCGCGGGCGGCGCTGGCGGGGCGGGCTCCCGCCGCCCAGGGGCGAACGGGCCGCGGGCCACGCCCGGATGGCCGGGGCGAAGCGGCGAGCGCCGCCCGAAGATGGAACCGCCGCAAGATCTCCACTGAGGTGATTGCCCGTGTCCGGAACACTGAGGGAAATGCCGCTTTCGGAGTGCGAGGAGATGCTCCTCGCCTCGCGCGTCGGTCGAATCGGGGTGCGGAGCGAAGCGGGGGTCTACATCGTCCCAGTCGCGTTCGCCTTTGCGGAAGGGGCGATCTTCGGGCACAGCGCGCCCGGCAAGAAGATGGCCCTGCTGCGCCTCTGGCCGCACGTCGGCTTCCAGGTGGATGACGTGCGCGGAGTGACCGACTGGAGGAGCGTGCTCGTGCAGGGGAAGTGGCACGAACTCACGGAAGAGGCGGACAAAGTGCACGCACGGGCCGTACTTCTGCGTGCCTTCGACGGCAATCTCTGGTGGGCGACGGCGGGCCACGGGCATCGCACGTCGCTCGCCGATGCGATGCTGTACCGGATCGACATCGAAGAGATCAGCGGGCGAGCGCAGGACGGGGCGTGAGGGAGACGGCGTCATCGTGACCAGGCCGTACGGCCTGTGCGTTTCTGTCCGTTGAAGACCGCATAGGATACCGGTGGTGTGGCACGCATTGCGGACGCTCGCGGTGACACGAGGACTCGACGCCCGGATCGGGGCCGGCGCAACGGTGGCGGTGCTCGCCGGACTCACGGCGGCGCTTGCCCCGCTGCTTGGCGAGCAAGAGATCCTCGTCGCGACACTCGTGTATCTGTTGGTCGTCCTCCTTGCTTCGGCAGCCTGGGGCTATCGAGTGGGGCTCTTTTCAGCGGTCCTTGCCAACCTTCTGCTCAATTTCTTCTTCATCCCGCCGCTCCACACCGTGACGGTGCAGGAACTCCACAACGTCGTCTCGCTCGCGTTGTTCCTCGCCGTCGCGGTGGTCGGCGCGTCGATGCTGTCGCTGCTCAAGCAGCAACTCGCCGTCGCCAGCGAGCGCAGGGCGGAACTGAGCGTAATGCTCGACCTGTCGCGAGAACTGGCTTCGGCGCCGACGCCAGAGCGAGCGCTGGAGTCGCTGGCGTGGTCAGTCACTCGCGCCTTCCGGGCGAACCGTTGTGAGATCCTGCAAGCCAGTGACAAGAACTGGCTCCTCTTGGCATCGACCGGGCCTCGGCGCGCGCTGACCCCGGAGGAAGCGTCTCTCGCTCGCGCCGCGGTCGAAACCGGGCAAGTGGTGCGGACGCGGGGGGATCGCCGCCAGACGACTTCGGCGGTGCGGACATCGCAGCCCGCCACCGGGACCTACCTTCCGTTCCAACTGCCCGGAGGGGGGGCCGGCGTGATCCACATCGCCGGTGCGCTTACCGCCCCCACGGGCAGCGACCCCGACGCCCTGTTGCGCGCGTTCGGCGACGAGGCCGGCGTTGCCATTCATCGATCGAGACTTGCGGAGCAGGCCCGAGAGGCGGAAGCCGCGCGGCGTTCGGATGAGTTCAAGACGGCGTTGTTGTCGAGCGTCTCTCACGACTTGCGCTCGCCGCTCACCGCGATCAAGGCCGCCGTGGGGAGCTTGCGTTCGCCCGAGGTGCCATGGACCGATGCTGATCGCGAGAACCTGCTGGGCGCCATCGAATCCCAAACCGACCGGCTAACATCGACGGTTTCCGACCTGCTCGATATGAGCCGCCTCGAGGGGGGCGCGATTCAACCCGATATTGAGCCGATCGAGGCGAGGGGGCTGCTGGTGGATGCGGCGAATCGTGCGAGGGAACTCACTGGCGGTCGTCGCCTCGAGGTCGAGGGACCGGACGGGCTCTGGGTGTCCGGGGACTACGGGTTGTTGCTCCAGGCACTGGGCAACCTGATCGAAAACGCCCACAAGTCCTCCGTCGCAGGGGGCGGCAGCCGGTTGACTGCCCGCAGACAGGACGGGCGAGTGCTGATCGACGTCGCAGATGAAGGCCCAGGGATCGCCGCAGCCGACCTGCCCCGGGTGTTCGAGCGGTTCTACCGGGGGACCACATCCAAAGGGACGCAAGGCACGGGACTCGGCCTGGCAATCGTGCGGTCGCTCGTTGAACTCTCCGGGGGAGAGGTGACGGTCGACACTTCCCCGAGCGGAACGTCGTTCCGCATCGCGCTTCCCCGGGTGGAGGCTCCCCTGTGAGAGGCGCGCGGATCCTGGCGGTTGACGATGACCGGACGATTCTCCGGGTGGGTAAACGGGCGCTCGAGGCGTCGGGGTACGATGTCGAAGCCGTCGAGTCCGGCCGCCGGGCGCGGGAGAGCGCGGCCGCTTTCCGGCCTGATGTGATCCTGCTCGACCTCGTGTTGCCAGACGCCGATGGCATCGAGCTCACACGGGAACTCGCACACGGCAATTCCAGTGTCATCGTGTTGAGCGCGCTCGGCGACGACCGGAAGAAGGTCGAAGCCCTGGATGCGGGCGCAGACGACTACCTGACGAAGCCGTTCAGCGTCGATGAGCTGGAGGCACGCATACGGGTTGCGCTGAGGCACCGGGCGGGCTCGCGCAAGGACCCCGCGATCGACGTCGGCGCGCTGCACCTCGACCTCGCGGCGCGAGAAGTGACGGTCGCGGGCAACCCGGTGCGGCTGACCCCGCGCGAGTTCGAACTCCTCCGGGAACTGGCGGTGAACGCGGGGAAGGTCCTCACGCAGGGGATGCTCCTGACGCGAGTGTGGGGGCCTGAATTCCGCGACGAGTCGCACATCCTCCGGACGTTCATCTACCAGCTCCGGCTGAAGCTCGACGAGGCGAAACCGGGAACGGGCAGCATGGTGGTCACGGACCCGCGCGTTGGCTACCGGCTCGAAACTCCAAAACCCTGACACAACCCGGATGAATCGGCCGAGGACAACGGACGCTCTCCGGACGGCAGAAGGGGCATGCTGTTTCCAGATTCGTTCGGCGACCAGAGTGGGAGGGGGAAGTTGGCCCGGAGGAACGGGGCTCTTCGGCTCATCCATAGCGGACCGCATCGCGGAGGAGAACAGGCTCTTGATTCACTATGTTGCGTATCGCGAAGAGCACTACAGTTGCCCGGCCACCTGCATCCGCGGGATTCGAGAGCTTCTCGCCCAGGACTGGCGGCTCGTGGAGTTGCGCGGCGGGACGCTGGGACCGTTCCTCGCGCTCTGGCGAAAGGACGATGGCACGTGACGCGGGTTCTCCTCGTCGACGACGAACCGGCGATCGTCGCGGTGCTCTCGACGACGCTCCGAGCACATGGCTGCGCGGTGCGCACGGCGGCCTCGGCGCAGGACGCGATGCTCGCGCTGGCCGAGGAAGTCCCCGAGGTGATGCTCCTCGACATCAACCTCCCGGACCTCACCGGCTGGGAGTTGCTGCGCCGGCTCGCCCCGCGCGACCGCGAACGCGTGCCGGTCATCGTGTTCTCGGCGTCGCCACTCGCGCCGTCGAGGGTGGAGGAGTTTCACCCCGCGGGCGTCCTGACGAAGCCGTTTCCGGTGGACGCCTTGCTGCGGCTGGTGCGCGAAGTGACCGGCATGCGCGAGGAACGTGCCGAGGAAGTCGTGGAGATGCCTGACCTGGGGCGTGTCCCGCCCACAGACTCGCTCAAGGGTTTGCCCGAGGTTACTCCGCATTCGTCCAGCATTACCGGAAAGGAATCCAGCCATGGCTGACCCGGCGCTTCTTGTCGCTGCCGCCGGCTCGTTCGCGGCGTTCTATCTGCTCATGGAGTTCCTGAGAAAGGTGTGATCGTGGACCTTGAGAACCTGATCGGACTCGTCATCGCGCTGGGCATCTTCGGATACCTCGCGTACTGCCTGTTCAAACCCGAGGACCTGTAGCCATGACTGCATCGCACTGGGCGCAGCTCGGCCTCTACCTGGCGATCCTCGCGGTGACCGCGAAGCCTCTCGGGCTGTACATGGCGGCGGTCTACGAAGGGCGGCGCACGTTCGCGCATCCAGTCATCCGCCCGTTGGAGCGGGCCGTCTACCGCTTCGCGGGCGTGGATGAACGTCGCGAGCAGGACTGGAAGCAGTACCTGGTCGCGCTGCTCGCGTTCAACATCGTGGGCTTCATCGCGCTGTACGCCCTGCTTCGCATGCAGGGCTCGCTGCCCCTGAACCCTGAGGATCTGCCCGGTGTGGAGCCGAGCCTGGCGTTCAACACCGCTGCGAGCTTCGTGACGAACACCAACTGGCAGTCGTACGGCGGTGAGACAACGCTGAGCTACCTCTCACAGATGCTCGGCCTGACGTTCCAGAACTTCGTATCGGCGGCTGCCGGGATGGCCGTGCTCGTCGCCCTCATCCGCGGGCTCGCACGACATTCCGCGGCGACGATCGGGAACTTCTGGGGCGGCCTCCCCCGCTCGACTCTCTACATCCTGCTGCCCGCCTCGCTCGTGCTTGCGGTCTTCCTGGTTTCCCAGGGCGTCATCCAGACGTTCGACTCGTACCGCACGGTGACCGGAGTGGAAGGCGTCGACCAGGTCATCGCAATTGGGCCCGCGGCATCCCAGGTGGCGATCAAGCAACTCGGCACCAACGGCGGCGGCTTCTTCAATACGAACTCCGCGCATCCGCTGGAGAACCCGACGGCATGGTCCAACTGGGCGCAGATGCTCTCCATCCTCATCATCCCCGCCGGCATGGTGTACATGTACGGCAAGATGGCGGGGAGCACCCGCCACGGTTGGGGGCTCTTCGGGGTGATGGCCGCACTTTTCGCTGCCGGAGCGATTGTGTCGGGGTATGCCGAGCAAGCCGGGACCTCCGCCCTCGACGACCGCGGCGTCCAGGTGGCAGCCGGTGACGGTCAGCCGGGCGGGAACATGGAAGGCAAAGAGGTCCGCACCGGCATCGCCCAGTCCACGCTCTGGGCGACGGCGACCACCAATGCCTCGAACGGGTCAGTGAACAGCATGCACGATAGCTACACGCCCCTCGGCGGGCTCGTGCCCCTGGTCAACATGCTGACCGGCGAGGTCATCTTCGGAGGGGTCGGAGCGGGCATGTACGGCATGTTTATCTACATCATCCTCGCCGTTTTCATCGCCGGACTGATGGTTGGACGCACCCCCGAGTACCTTGGCAAGAAGGTCGAACCGCGCGAGATGAAGGCAGTCATGATGGCCGTCCTCATCTTCCCGGTGCTGGTCCTCGGCTGGGTCGCCATCGGCGCCGTGAACAGCTTTGGCACGGACAACCTCAACAACCTCGGGCCGCACGGCTTCTCGGAGATGCTGTATGCGTTCACCTCCGGCGCTGCCAACAACGGCTCGGCCTTTGCCGGGCTCAACGCGAACAGCACGTTCTACAACCTCGGCATCGGCCTGAACATCCTCTTCGGGCGCTTCGTCATCATCGTCGCGGTGATGGTCATCGCCGGGACGATGGTCCAGAAGAAGCGCGTCGCCCCTGGACCCGGCACATTCCCCACCGACGGGCTCACCTTCGGCTGCCTGCTCGGCGGGACCATCGGGATCGTCGGCCTGCTGACGTTCTTCCCGGTGCTGGCCCTCGGCCCGATCGTCGAGCAGATCCTCCTCAACGACAGCCTCACGTTCTAGGAAGTCACCAACATGGCAATCGCCTCGCCTGTCAAAATCCCCGTCGAAAAGCGGCAGAAGAAGCCGAATGTCTGGACCGCGGAGATCGTCCGCCGCGCGCTGACCGACTCGCTCAAGAAGCTCGATCCGCGGACGCTCTATCGCAACCCCGTCATCCTGATCGTCGAAATCGGCGCGGTCCTGACATCCATCCTCTTTGTACGCGACCTTGCCCAGGGCGACGATTTCGAGCTCCTTCGCTTCGAAGTGCAGATCTCGCTGTGGCTGTGGTTCACGGTCCTGTTCGCGAACTTCGCCGAAGCTATCGCCGAGGGACGCGGGAAGGCCCAGGCCGCCACCTTGCGGAAGACGCGCGTGGAGAGTCAGGCCAACCGCCTCGGCGCCGACGGCAGCATCGAAGCTGTGAGCGGCGGCGAGTTGCGCAAAGGCGACATCGTCGTGGTCAAAGCCGGCGAACTCGTCCCTGGCGACGGCGACGTGGTCCAAGGGGTCGCCTACGTCAATGAGGCCGCCATCACCGGTGAGTCGGCACCGGTGCTCAAGGAACCGGGCACAGACATCCGCAGTTCGGTGACGGGCGGCACCACAGTGGTGAGCGACGTCCTTCAGATCCGCATTACCGCGAACCCCGGCGAAACGTTCCTCGACCGCATGATCCGGCTCGTTGAGGGCGCCGAACGCCAGAGGACACCGAACGAGATCGCGCTGAACATCCTCCTCGCGGGACTGACGTTCATCTTTCTGCTGGTGACTGTGACGCTGCAGCCGATGGCGAAGTACGCGGGGCAGGAGATCTCGGTCATCGTCCTCGTGGCGCTGCTGGTGACGCTCATCCCGACGACCATTGGCGGGCTTCTCTCGGCCATCGGCATCGCCGGCATGGATCGCCTGGTCCAGCGCAACGTCCTTGCGATGTCCGGGCGTGCCGTCGAAGCCGCCGGGGACGTCGACACCCTGCTCCTCGACAAGACAGGCACCATCACTTTCGGCAACCGCATGGCCGCCGAGTTCATCCCCGTTGCCGGCGTCGAGAAGGCCAGGCTCATCTCCGCCGCGGTCGCGAGTTCGGTGCTCGACGATACCCCGGAGGGCCGTTCGGTCCTGGAACTGGCGCGGAGCGAAGGCTTCGGGACGCTGGTGGAGAACATGGGCAACTCACTCGAGGGAGCCGAGTTCGTTCCCTTCAAGGCCGACACACGCATGAGCGGCATCCGCCGGAACGGCTCGGGCACGTTCAAGGGGGCGGTTGACGCTGTCCTGGCTGCGGCCGGCGAGGGCGCTCCCGATGGCATGCAAGCCTCAGTCGAGAAGATCTCCGGTGAGGGCGGCACGCCTCTCGCCGTCATCGAGGACGGCGAGATCCTCGGCCTCATCTACCTCAAGGACACGGTGAAGCCGGGGATGCGCGCCCGCTTCGAAGAACTCCGGAAGATGGGCATCCGGACGATCATGGTCACCGGTGACAACCCTCTGACGGCGGCGACCATCGCAAGGGAAGCCGGCGTCGACGACTTCCTGGCGGAAGCCAAGCCGGAGGACAAAATCCGGCGCATTCGGGAGGAACAGGGCGCCGGCCGGCTTGTGGCGATGACCGGCGATGGGACGAACGACGCGCCCGCGCTCGCGCAGGCCGATGTCGGAGTGGCAATGAACACGGGAACGCAGGCCGCGAAAGAAGCCGGCAACATGGTGGACCTCGATTCGGACCCGACGAAGCTCATCGAAATCGTCGGGATAGGAAAGCAGCTGCTGATGACTCGCGGAGCGCTCACGACGTTCAGCATCTCGAACGACGTGGCCAAGTACTTCGCCATTCTCCCTGCCGCCTTCGTCGTCGCCTACCCGGAACTCGACGCACTCAACATCATGGCGCTGGAGAGCCCGGAGAGCGCGATCCTCTCGGCCGTCATCTTCAACGCGATCATCATCGTGTTGCTGGTGCCACTGGCGCTGCGCGGCATCGCCTACCGGGCAATCGGGGCCGGCCCTCTGCTGGTGCGGAACGCGCTGATCTACGGACTCGGCGGGATCATCGCCCCGTTCATCGGCATCAAGCTCATCGACATCCCGATCAACCTCGTCCGGCTCGCATAGGAGGCCGCCATGAATGCAACGCTCCGCTCCTGGATCCCCGAGTTGCGGCCCCTCTTTGGCCTGACCGTCGCGCTCTTCGTCCTCACTGCCGTGGTGTACCCGCTGGCTGTCACCGGTATCGCGCAGTCCGCGTTCAACCGCCAGGCGAACGGGAGCATCATCGAAGTTGATGGGACGGCCGTCGGTTCGAGCCTCGTCGGCCAATCGTTCTCGTCCCCGGAGTACTTCCACGGGCGGCCGTCGGCGGCGGGTTACGACTCGGCCGCGTCGAGCGGTTCCAACCTCGGGCCGACGAGCGCGAAGCTTCTCGATGGTGTTCCGGACGATCCCTCGACTGCCGACGTGGACGAGTCGTTCGCGGGGATCGCGCAGCGGGTGGAGACGTTCCGGGAGGAGAACGGTCTCGCGGATGGTGCCGCGGTCCCGTCCGACGCGGTCACGGCCTCCGGATCAGGCCTCGATCCCCACATCAGCCCGGCAACCGCCCGCCTGCAAACAGCCCGCGTGGCAGCGGCCCGGGGGGTCGATGAAGCCGCCGTCCGGGATCTCGTCGAGGATCACATCGAGAACGCGTTTCTCGGGATCATCGGCGAACCGCGTGTCAACGTCCTGAAACTCAACATCGCCCTCGACGAGCAGTTTCCGCCTTCGGAGTAACCCGTGCGCCCTACCGACGACCAGCGGCCCGATCCCGACGCGCTCCTGAAGAGGCTCCAACAAGCGGAGTCCAAGCGCGGACGCCTCCGCATCTACCTTGGGGCCGCGCCGGGCGTCGGCAAGACGTACGCGATGCTCAACGAGGGCCGCCGACGGAAGTCGCGCGGCACCGACGTAGTCGTCGCATTCGCCGAAACGTACAACCGTCCCCTGACTGTCGAGGCACTCGAAGGTCTCGAAGTGGTGCCGCGCAAGCAGATCGAGTACCAGGGCGTCGTGTTGGAGGAGATGGACACCGCGGCGGTGATCGCGCGGCGCCCACAGGTCGCCCTCGTCGACGAACTGGCCCACACCAACGCGCCCGGTTCGAAGCATGAGAAGCGCTGGCAGGATGTCGAGGAGATCCGCGACGCCGGCATCACCGTCATCAGTACGCTGAACATCCAGCACCTCGAAAGCCTGAACGACGTCGTCGCAGGCATCACCGGCGTCCGCGTCCGGGAAACGGTCCCCGATCACATCGTGGATGAAGCAGACGAACTGGAGGTCATCGACATCTCGCCCGAGGCGCTCCAGTCGCGGATGCGCCACGGGAACATCTACCCGCCGGCCCAGGCGGAGCAGTCACTCGAAGGGTTTTTCCGCAAAGGGAACCTCGCGGCCCTGCGCGAACTTGCCCTCAAACGAGTCGCGCAAGACGTCGAACTGCAACTCCACGAGTACATGCACGAGCACCGCCTCGAAGGCTGGGAGGCCGGCGAGCGCGTGCTCGTGCTGCTGGACAACACGCAGGCCTCAGAGGTGGCGGTGCGGCGCGCATGGCGGCTCGCCCACGCATTCAACTGCGAGTTGATCGCCGCCTATCCCGCTTCCTTGCTGAAGGAGCAAGGGATGACCCATATCCTGACCGTGGCGATGGACTTGAACGCTTCGACGCGCGAGCTTCCGGGCGTGGACCTGGCCAAGGAACTGGCCGAAATCGTGAAGAGAGACGCCGTGACGCATGTGACGCTCCTCTGGGATGCGCCGCCAAAGCTGCGCATCCTGCGGGGAAAGGGCCTGGCCGAGCGGCTGGCAGAGTTGTGCCCCCACGTCGAGGTGCACCTT
>CALMIW010000400.1 GCA_937864275.1 uncultured Dehalococcoidia bacterium | reverse complement strand
CTGGTCCGGCCACGTGCCTCTACTCGCGTCATGGACTCTCGCTGCCAGGCGGGCCAAGCCGCGCGTGTGGATCGAGCCGATAATTAACCGTGAAACCAGCGCCATTACCTACGAGATTCGTGAGGGGGGAAGTCCGGCGATTGACGAAACAGTCGACCGAGGGGGCGCGTATTGCATCGCAACCGGGGCTGCAATTCCGTTCAGTTATATACGGGATGAGGCCCAGGCCGGTCGGCTTGGCACGGCGCTAATGGCCATTGTCGCCCACGGACCTGACGGCCGGCGGTATTTCCCGGCATCGGCGACTGAGTCGTTCGAGCTGCCTGCCGTCGAGACTTCAGTGGAGGGGCTGCTCAAGGGGAAGGCAACGGTCAACGTAGGCAACTACGGCTTCGAGGAGTGGTGGCAACTCTTCACGCCCCGCCAGTTGGTCGCGCTTACCACGCTGTCTGATTTGCTACCCGAGGTCTACGAGCGCGTACGTCGTGATGCCGAGAGCGCAGGATTCGCTGCTGACGGGATTCGGTTGCGTGACGGCGGGAGTGGAGCGTTGGCGTACGCCGACGCGCTTGTGACCTACCTGGCGTTCGTCATCGACAAGCTGGCCGACTTCTCAAACTCACTGTGTTCGTGGAACCAGGCGAACAGTCAGTTGAGGTATCTGTTCTCGCGTCAAGCGATAGCGATGACTTGGGATTTTGCCGAGGTCAACCCCTTCTCGGGGATGATGTCGAGCTACCGCGCGCAGCTCCATTCGGTCGTGAACTCTATCCGGGACTGTTTGGCCGTCGGGACCAAGTCTGGGACCGTCGTCCAACGCGAGGCTCGATCCCTGGTCCGTGAGTTTGAGCACTCGGTGGCGATCTCGACAGACCCGCCGTACTACGACAACATTTGCTATGCGGACTTGTCAGACTTCTTCTACGTGTGGCTAAGGCGCAATCTCTCCGATATTTGGCCCGATGAATGCGCCACGCTCCTGACCCCCAAGAGCGATGAGTTGATCGCCAACCTGCATCATGCTGGATCCAAGGCTGCGGCACAGGAGCACTTTGAGTCTGGTATGTCTGAGTTCATGGGTGCAGTCGCGTTCGCACAATCCAGTGATGCTCCTGCCACTATCTACTACGCCTATAAAGCAACCGAGACGAAGGCGGGGCAGGTCCGCTCAACAGGCTGGGACACATTCCTCCAAGGAGTCGTGGACGCGAACATGACCGTTACGGCTACGTGGCCTGTTCGTACTGAGCGTCGAGGCCGCACGATTTCGATCGGAAAGAACGCCCTAGCTTCATCAATCGTGCTCGCGTGTCGACCGCGACCATCGACCGCGCCAATGGCGAGTCGGGGCGAGTTCATCGCCGCCCTACGCGACGAGCTGCCAGACGCGGTTCGGGTGTTGCAGTCCGGGAATATCGCCCCCGTCGACATCGCGCAGTCGACGATCGGACCAGGCATTCGGGTCTTTTCTCGTTATGCCAAGGTGGTCGAGACCGATGGCTCCTCAATGCCGGTGTCAGACGCCTTGGCGATCATCAATGACGTCCTCGGTGAGGTGATCGATGGCGAGGAGGCGGAGCTCGACGCCGACACGCGCTTCGCGTCGACCTGGTATGCCCAGCACGGCTACAACCCCGGAAACTCTGGTGATGCCGACGGCCAGGCTCGAGCGAAGAACACCTCACTTGCAGGGGTTGAAGCCGCTGGCATCGGGGAGGCCCGGGGTGGATCTTTCCGATTGTTCGAGCGGAGCGAGCTTGACCCAGAGTGGGATGTTGTCGCGGACACGCGCCTGACCGTATGGGAAGCAACGCAGCACCTGGTTGCGGCGCTCGAGCGCTCGGAGACCGAGGCCGCGGGTTTGCTGCATCGGCTCGGGGGCTACGGCGACCGTGCTCGGCAGCTTGCTTACGTGCTCTTCCAGAAAGCGACGGACAAGGGCTGGGCGGAGGAGGCCGGGGCCTACAACGGGCTCATCCTCGCGTGGCCGACGCTTCAGTCGATAGGTTCTGCTGTGGGCCGCGACCAGCAGGGAACACTTCTGTGATGGCGGGTAGGGGAGGTTCAGTCTGATGGTGATGCCCAACACGGACCGGATCTCGAAGGCGCTCGACCTCCTTCGAGACGGCCTGCGACCCAAGTGTGAGGAGACGTGGAGCGGATTCTTCGGAGACGACTGGCTGAACGTCGTCAACGGCCGGATGCACAACCCCGAGTCGAACCCTACGACCGCGGATGTGGCGTTCCTGTTCAAGGGCATGAAGACCACCTGGAGCGATGTGTTCGGTCACGGGTTCCCGCCAGCGGTCCGCTCGCTGGTCTTCGAGCTGTCCGACGTGCGGAATACCTGGGCGCACCAAGGGACCTTCTCGACCGATGATACGGTCCGTGCGCTGGACTCGATGGAACGAGTGCTTGACGCGTTCGGCAACCTCGACGAACGCCAGGGAATCCGAACGCTGCGCCGCGACCTCATGCGGCAGATGTTCGACGAGGAGTCTCGCTCTGAGCGCCGCAAGACTGCCGCCAAGCCGACGGAGGGCCAGCCCCAGGCAGGTCTTACGCCGTGGCGCGAGATCATCACTCCTCACGCGGACGTGGCGTCCGGGCGGTTCGACCAGGCTGAGTTCGCGGCGGACCTGTTCGAGGTCTACAGCCAGAACGCGGATGAGGAGTACCAGGACCCGAAGGCGTTCTTTGCTCGCACGTACCTGACCCATGGCCTCAAGGATCTGCTCGTGGGAGCGGCCCATCGACTAGCGGGCGATGGTGGCGATCCGGTCATCGAGCTTCAGACGAACTTCGGTGGCGGCAAGACCCACAGCATGATCGCGCTCTACCACCTCGCCTCTGGGGTGCCTGCCAATGATCTGCCCGGTGTGGGTGAGGCCTTGGCTGAAGCGGGTGTAAAGCTTCCGTCTGAGATCAACCGTGCTGTGTTAGTCGGGCAGATGATCTCGCCGTCGGCTCCGCAACCGGTGGAGAATGGCATTGAGTTGCGCACCCTGTGGGGCCATCTCGCCTACCAGATCGGTGGGAAGGCCGGCTATGAGCTCGTTCGGGCTGACGATGAAGCGGGCACCAACCCGGGGGCGGCGCTGCGGACCCTATTCCAGCAGTTCGGCCCAGCGGTCGTGCTGGTGGATGAGTGGGTGGCGTACGCCCGTCAGCTGCGCGACGGCGGCGACGATCGTCTCGCTGGTGGTGACTTCGATACCCAGTTCACCTTTGCTCAGGCGCTCACCGAGGCTGCGGCCGCGGTGCCGAACGTGGTGGTGCTGGTGTCG
>CALMIW010000399.1 GCA_937864275.1 uncultured Dehalococcoidia bacterium | reverse complement strand
CGTGATCTTCCGCAAGTACCAAGGGTGACCTACCCTACCCCATCGACCCAACCGGGCGGAAAACCGCTTCCGGGACCATCACTCCGGCTGGAGGCCCTCATCCCATGGCAACTGTCCTCGAACGCGTCCGCGAAGTCGTCGTCAAGCAGCTGAAAGTCAACGCTGACGAAGTCAAGCCCGAAGCGAACCTCATCGACGACCTGCGCGCCGACTCGCTCGACATCGTGGACCTCACGATCGCGATCGAAGAAGCGTTCGCGGATGACGCCGAATTCGAGATCCGCGACGAAGATGCGGAGAACATCCACACCGTCCAGGACATCCTCGACTTCCTCGCGACCCAGGGCATCAGCTAGCCGGGGCAGGACAAGCGGCTAGGGCAACGGGCACCCGTGCTGCTTCGTTCCGTTGCGGCACGGGGCCGGTTAAGCTTGAGGCATGGCACGGGTGTACCTGGACCACGCCGCGACGACGAAGCCCGATGAGCGCGTGATCGCGGCGATGCTGCCGATGCTCACGACGTACTGGGGCAACCCTTCGTCTATCTACCTCGAGGGGCAGGAAGCCCGGCGCGCGATCGACTCGGCCCGCAAGCTCTGCGCAGACCTGCTGGGCGCGGCGCCGAAAGAGGTCGTTTTCACCGGGGGCGGGACGGAATCGGACAACGCGGCGATCCGCGGGGCGGCGTTCGCGCAACGCGAGCGGGGGCGCGGGAACCACATCATCACCAGCGCAATCGAGCACCACGCTGTGCTGCACACGGTGGAGCAGCTCGAGCGGGAAGGCTTCACCGCGACGTATCTGCCGGTGGACAGCGAGGGTTTCGTTGATCTCGCTGCGCTGGAAGCCGCCGTCACACCTGAGACCACATTGGTGACGGTGATGGCTGCGAACAACGAGGTCGGGACGATCCAGCCGGTCGCCGAGATCTCGCGGGTCGCGAAGGCTCGCAACCCACGCGTGCTCGTGCACACCGACGCGGTGCAGGCGGCCGGCGCCATCGACATCACCCCGGCCAACCTCGGGGTGGACCTGCTGAGCATCGCCGCCCACAAGTTGTACGGGCCGAAGGGCGCCGGGCTCCTGTACATCAAGAACCGGACGCCGTGGCTGCCGCTGATGCTCGGCGGCAGCCAAGAGAAGGAGCGGCGAGCGGGCACCGAGAACGTCGCCGGGATCGTTGGCCTTGCGACCGCCATGAAGCTGGCCTGGGACGAAGCCGCCGAACGGAACGCCCATGCCGCGGCGATGCGCGACCGACTGATGTACGGCATCCCGGAGCGCATCCCCGACACGGTTATCACGGGTCCAATGGACACAGCGAAGCGGCTCTCCAACAACTTCAGCTGCTGCTTCCGGAACGTCGAGGGCGAAAGCGTGCTGCTGGCGCTGGACATGGCAGAGGTAGCGGCGAGCAGCGGGAGCGCCTGCCCCACCGGTGCACTCGAACCCTCGCATGTCCTTACCGCGATGGGCATCGATTCGGACCTGGCGCACGCTTCGCTTCGGCTGACGGTTGGGAAGGACACCTCTGCCGCGGAGATCGACCACGTGCTTGAAACGCTTCCCGCGATCGTCTCGCGGTTGCGGGCACTGGCCGGGAACTCTTAACCGAGAGACTACGTCGCCTCGTTGCGCCGGGGTGCTATACTGCCGATGGCACAACCTTTTTGGGAGTGGGCTCGCAGCCCACTTTTTTGTTGGAACTATGAAAAACGAACTTCTTCTGGCATTGAGTGCGCTCGCCGCCGAAAAGAACCTTCCTCGGGAGGTCGTCTTTGACGCAGTCGAAGCAGCGCTGACTTCCGCTTTCCGGCGGGAAGGGGACAACGCCCCGAACATCAACGTGAAGATCGACCCTGTGGGCGGCGACATCCGGGCGTACCGGCAGATGGTCGTTGTCGAAGAAGTGGAAGAGCCGAACGTCGAGATGACGGTGACGGACGCGCAGAAGTGGAAGCCGGACGTCCGCATCGGCGACGTGCTCGACTTCGAAGAGCAACTGCCGCCGAACGCCGGACGCATCGCCGCGCAGACCGCCAAGCAGGTGGTCCTCCAGCGGCTGCGCGAGGCGGAGCGCGACGCGGTTTATGACGAGTACATCGGCAAGGAAGGCGAGCTGCTTGTCGGCACGGTGATCATCGAACTGGGACGCGGGACGGAAGCCGTCCTCCCGTTCCAGGAACAGGTTCGCAACGAGCACCTCCGCCCCGGCCAACGGGTGAAGGTGCTGGTCCTGGAAGTGCTGAAGGCCGTGAAGGGCCCCCAGATCGTGGTCAGCCGGGGACACCGGAACCTGCTCCGCCGCCTCTTCGAGATGGAAGTCCCGGAGATCAAGGCCGGCACGGTGGAGATCAAGAGCATCGCGCGCGAAGGCGGGCACCGTTCGAAGGTTGCCGTGCATGCCCGCAACCAGAACATCGACCCGATCGGTGCGTGCGTCGGAATGCGGGGCAGCCGCATCCAGAACATCGTGAACGAACTTGCGGGCGAGCGGATCGACGTGATCAAGTGGGACCCGGACCCGGCGAACTTCGTTTCGAACGCCCTGAGCCCCGCGCAGGTGCTCGAAGTCGAAGTCGATGAAGACGAACACCTCGCTTCCGTCGTGGTACCCGACCGGATGCTTTCGCTGGCGATCGGCAAGGAAGGCCAGAACGCCAGGCTTGCAGCGAAGCTGACCGGCTGGCGCATCACGATCCAGAGCCAGGCGACGAAGGACCGCGGCGAAGCGGGCGAGCCAGTCGAAACGCTCGCGTTCGAGCCGTACGCACCGGGCGAGACCCCGGACATCGACATCATTTCGGAAGCTGAAGAGATCGCTGCCGCAGCCGAAGAAGAAGCAGCCGCCGCGCCGGCGGAGGTTTCCGCCACGGCGGAGGCCGGGGCAGCGGCAGCGGCAACGGCGGAAGCGCCGAGCACGGCCGAAGAAGAGGAGATCTCCTTTGCTTCGATCGTGGACCGGATGGCGGTCCCGAAGGGCGAGGAACGCGAGTCCGAGGACTACGGCGAAGACGAGGACGAGGAATACGAGATCCCGACGACGGTCGTGGCCGAGGCCCGGCCCGCCGCGATCCGATTCGGCGAGGACCTCATTCGCCGCGAAGAGCCGGAGGATGCCGCCAAGGGCAAGGCCGCGGCCAAGAAGCAACGCCGCCCGGCCCGTTACAACGAGGAAGAGGAAGACGACCTGGACGACATCGAGTACACCGGGCGGATCCACTAAACGGAGGCACGGGTGAGTTCGGCAGGACCAAGGCAACGCACGGTTCCACAGCGGACGTGTGTTGCCTGCCGGGCCGAGCAGGGAAAGCGCACGCTCATCCGGATCGTGCGGACGCCCGAGGGCCGGGTGATGGTCGATGTCAGTGGCAAGGCCAACGGGCGCGGCGCCTATCTCCATCCTTTGCGGCCGTGTTGGGTGAAAGCCCTCAAAGGCGCTACCATTAAGAACGCACTCAAGATCTCCCCGGCGTTGGACGATATCGAGGCTCTTCGTGCCTTCGGAATGACGTTGCCGGCAGAAGAAAGCGAAACTGTATGACGGCAAAACCCACTTCACAGGCGGTGAGCATCCCTCGCGCCCTGACCGTGAAAGAACTCGCCGACCTCACCGGGGTCACTCCCATCGAAGTCATCAAGCGTTTGATGACCAACGGCGTGATGGCGAACCAGAACCAAACCATTGACTACGACACCGCGGCAATCGTCGCGGTGGAACTCGGATTCGACCCCGAAGAAGAGGCTGCCCCGGAATCTGCGATCGTCCCCGAGGCCGTGGAGGAAGAGGACGTTGTCGACGACCCGGCGACGCTCAAGCCGCGTCCTCCGGTGGTGACCATCCTCGGCCACGTCGACCATGGGAAGACGAGCCTTCTGGACGCGCTCCGCAAGACGCGGGTTGCCGCAGGCGAAGCGGGCGGTATCACGCAGCACATCGGCGCCTACCAGGTGGAGATGGGCGGGAAGATCATCACCTTCATCGACACCCCCGGGCACGCCGCCTTTACGGCGATGCGCGCGCGCGGCGCCCAGGTGACCGACATCGCGATCCTGGTGGTGGCTGCCGACGACGGCGTGATGCCGCAGACGATTGAGGCCATCAACCACGCCCTCGCCGCAGGTGTGCCGATCATCGTTGCGATCAACAAGGTCGATGTGCCTGCCGCGAACCCCGACCGCGTGAAGCAGCAGCTGACAGAACACAACCTCGTCGTCGAAGAGTACGGCGGCGACGTGATTGCGGTGCCAGTATCGGCGACGCGTGGCGACGGCCTCGCGGACCTGCTGGAGTCCATCAACCTTGTCGCGGAGGTCGCCGAACTGAAGGCGAACCCCGACCGGCCAGCGTCGGCTGTCGTCGTCGAGGCAGAACTCGATTCGGGCCGCGGGCCGATTGCGACGGTCCTTGTGCAGGCCGGCACGCTCCGCCAGGGCGATGCCCTTGTCGTCGGCGAGACGAGCGGCAAGGTGAAGGCGATGTTCAACGACCGGGGGGAGCGCATCCGCGAAGCCCCGCCGGCGTTCCCGGCCGTCATCATGGGACTCGAATCGGTGCCCGAAGCCGGCGAGCGCATCCGCGCCGTCGCCGACGAGCGCCTTGCCCGCCAGATCGTTGAGGAACGGCGCCGACGACGCGAGGCCAGCGAACAGACGGCCCACGCGCACGTCAATCTCGACACACTCTTCAACGAGATCAGCACCGGCAAGCTCAAGGAACTGATCATCATCCTGAAGGCCGACGTCCGCGGCAGCGCCGAAGCCATCAAGGCTTCGCTGGAGCGGCTGAGCAACGTCGAAGTGAAGGTGAAGATCATCCACTCGGCGACGGGCCCCGTGAGTGACAGCGACGTGATGCTGGCGGAAGCCTCGAACGGCATCATCGTCGCCTTCAACACGAAGGTAGACCCTTCGGCAAAGAAGCGTTCGGAAGTGTCCGGGGTTGAAATCCGCTCCTACACGATCATCTACCAGGTGATCGAGGACGTGGAGAAGGCACTCCAGGGCATGCTGGAACCCGTCTTCCAGACGGTGGTCGACGGGCACGCGGAAGTGCGCCAGCTCTTCAAGTCGAGCCGGCTCGGCGGAATCGCCGGTTGCTACGTCACGGACGGGACGCTTCGCCGCGGCTCGAACGTGCGCGTGATCCGGAACAACCAGGAAATCGCGAAGACCCGCTGCGAAGGCCTGAAGCGCTTCCAGGACGATGTCCGGGAAGTGCAGACGGGCTACGAGTGCGGTGTCGTCTTGAGCAACTTCGACAAGTTCCTCGAAGGCGACGTGATCGAGTTCATCCACGAAGAACGCGTCAGCTAGTCGCTGGCGCCAGCGAATTGGAGCACCCCGCGACAACGCGGGGCGATACCCGTATGAGCCTCCGTACTACGCGCGTCAACGAGCTACTCCGGGCAGAAATCAGCGACCTGATCCTGCGCAAGGTGAAGGATCCCCGCGTGGGCGAGGGGCTGGTGACGATCACGGAAGTGCGCGTATCGCCAGACTTGCACCACGCGACCGTGTTCGTCTCCCACATCGGGTCCGACACGGAGCGAGAACACGCGCTGGAGGCGCTGCAGCACGCGGCGCCGTTCCTGCACCGCGAACTGGTGCACCGGCTGAAGATGCGGGCGATACCGAACCTGGTGTTCCGCTTCGACCCCTCGATCGAGCGAGGCGCACGCCTCTCCGACCTCATCCGGAAAGTCAGCAACGAGTTCCGTGAGCAGGGGGGCTGACAGCGGCCTCGACGGCATTGTCCTGATCGACAAACCGGCGGGATGAACCAGCCACGATCT
>CALMIW010000398.1 GCA_937864275.1 uncultured Dehalococcoidia bacterium | reverse complement strand
TGGAATGGGGCTTCTTCAACGGCGCGGCCACGGCCTGCTTCACCGGCCTCGGGCGTTCGGCCAACACTCCGACGCTGACAGGCGGCGTGGCGTTCCTCGCGGAAGACGAAGGCCGCCCGACTGGACTGACGCAGGGCGCGGTCGCGTTCGGCACAGCGCCAACAGTCCCGACGCAGTTCTTCCGGCGGTTCAGCCTCGCGGCGCTCGTTGGCGCTGCGGTCGTGTTCACCTTCCCGCGAGGCATCGTGTTGCCAGCGGGCGGGCAAGCCATCGTCGCCTGGAACATCACGGCGAACTCGGCGGTTGTCGATATCCACGCCGTGGTGGACGAATAGGATGACGGCCCAAACGCTTGATGACCTTCACGGCGATACCGTGGTGGCGACGCTCACCATCTCGGTGACCCGCGCGGGCAACATGTCGCTCGCCGGGTCTATCACCGACGAAGCCTACATCCAGTTCATGCTCGAATCGGCGATGCAGTACATGAAGGGCTACCACGCGCAGCAGAAACTCGGGAACCGAAGTGCGATCCTCGTGCCCGCGCACGATACCGCGCTCGTTGGGACGCCCGAGGAAAAGCGGTTGCTCGAAGCCCGGCACGAACTGGCGAACGCCATGGATGGCCGCTGATGGGAGCGCAAGTTAACTTCGGAGCACTCGCCACGGGCGGCGGCTGGTCAAACAAGCCGGGCGCACTCCAACCGTCCTTCGAGGAACGCCGCGGCGATTGTCGTCCGAACTACAACTACCAGCGGCGCAGCGCGATGACGTGGAAAGACCGGAACGGTTGGACTAGCCTCTGGCCGTCATCCCGGTTCGCGGGCGGAGACCTGGGTGGCGGCTACAACCCGATTGGGCAGGGTGTGGGCGATACCGGCATGTACGAACCGTTCTCGTGCGATGGCGAAGGCACCCAGACCAAGCGGTTCATCCGTGGCACCTGCGTCGATGCCTCGGAGGTCCCGGTCGCGAACGCCACCGTGCAAGCCTTCCGAACCTCCGATGACTTCTACGCGGGCGAAGGCGTCTCCCTCGATGACGGCACGTATTACGTTGGCGTCGAACAGGCGCTCGGCGTTGCTCACTACCTCGTCGCCTACAAGCCCGGCAGCCCGGACATTGCTGGGACTACCGTGAACACGCTCACTCCGACGAACGTAGACGGCAGCTAGGGGGCCGCGTGTCCCAGAAAGACATCACCCTCCGGCAAGGCCACGCCACCCCGGCGACCATCATTCTCCGGGCGCTCGAAGCCGCCCCTCCGTCACCAACCACCACCATCTACCTCTACGAATTCCACCCGACGCCATCGACGGTCGTCCTCGGTGACCCGACAACCGTCCGCGTATCGGGCGACCCAACGCCGGTCACCTACGAGTTCACCGGCAACATGGCGCTCACATTCGCGGTCGCCTCGGACGTTGACTTCGGGGACGTCCAGCCAACCGACGTCGCGCTCACCCTCGCGGTATCGAGTCCGCAGGCCGCGACCTATGCCCATCCGGTAAGCATCGCCCTCACTTTCACGGTCGCATCCGCCTACGAGTTCGTCGCGGGTGCCGTCGAGGAAGAAACACCATCGACCGCCGGAGGTGGGAGCGGCAGTAGCGGCGCCTTCTTCCCGTGGGTCAGGCCGCCGCGCAGGCCGGTGGTATTCGAGTTCGTCGGCTCGGTCGCCATGCCGAAATGGAAAGTTTCGTCCTGGGTCTACGGGCCACGCTACCCGGCGCACGATGTCATGGTCGCCGCTGTCCAGTGGGCACCGGAGTATTCGCCCGCCGTCATCCAGATTCCAAAGCGGTCTCTACGGGTGACGCAAATGGCAGAGGAAGACGAACTCTTGCTGATAGGGGCGCTCTAAACCCGTCACAAAATAAGTCCGCTTCTCGTCCGTTCGCCATCTCGCGCTGATTTCAACATGAGGGCATGGACAAGCCCGCTCGTCTGTCTTGGCGCGTTCAGAACGCAACGAACGATGTAGCCGACCTCGAAATCTACGGAGTGATCGGCGACCCGTGGGACGGCACCACGTCCAGCGAGTTCAATTCGACCCTCCGCGCAATCAAGGCCTCCCGCATCAACTTCCTGTTCAACAGTCCCGGCGGCTACGTCTCGGACGGCCTCGCGATGTACAACGCCCTACTCGGTCACAAGGCCGAAAAGGTCGGGTACGTCGAAGGCTCAGCCGATAGCGCAGCCTCGTTCGTGTTCCAGGCGATGGATAAGCGGGTGATCG
Organism: uncultured Dehalococcoidia bacterium; assembly: GCA_937864275.1. Taxonomy (GTDB): domain Bacteria; phylum Chloroflexota; class Dehalococcoidia; order Tepidiformales; family Tepidiformaceae; genus Amarobacter. Next base: position 318 of record CALMIW010000398.1, on the reverse strand, counting down.
CGAAAAACGCCTCGATGTTCATCCACCGCGCCCAAGGACTGGCGATGGGTGACGAGGAAGACGCGCTGGCCCTTCACAACATCCTGAAGGAAGCCACGGTCAACATCGCCTCGATTTACGCCGACCGAGCTGGTGGCACGGTCGAAGACTGGGTGACCGCAATGAGCGCGATGCCCGAGCGGGGAACCCTCTACCGCGGCCAAGCCGCTGTCGATGCGGGCCTCGCCGATGAAGTCGGCATCTACGTCCAGAACGTCGCGAAGGGGCGCGTGGCCGCCCTGAACGAAAACCCTTCGGCGGTCGAAATCGACCTCTCCC
>CALMIW010000397.1 GCA_937864275.1 uncultured Dehalococcoidia bacterium | reverse complement strand
CAATAGCGAACAGCTCGCAGGAGACACCCGCGCGAAACGCGCAGTTACCAGTGGGCGACGTGCTGTTGTTCAGCGACGGGCCTTCAATCAGGCACTCCGGGAACGCTCCGGGCTCAGGCTTCGAGGCGTTCGGTCAGCGCGTCGACCGGAAGTCCGGTTCGGCGCGCGGCCTCCTGCACCCGCAGGTCGAGGTCTTCGCGAGACAGGCCGACTTTCGACAGGCTCTTCATGGAGCCGTGGCCCGTGCGAAGGAGTTCATACATCGATGCGTTACCGGGAAGACGTACTGCGACTGCCATCTGGATCACCCCTGCCAGATCTTCAAGCGCCTCGGTGACACGGGGATGTCGGCGTCATGAAGTGCATGTTTCGCCCCGCCTTCGAAGATAGGACTGCCGGGGGCTGTGGTCAGCCCCCGGCAGCCAAGATTCACGCAAGAATTTACTCCAGCTACGGCCGCGCGACGTAATACGCGTTGAATGGGTGTTCCAGCCCGGCGACCCGTTCGAACGAAGAGAATCCCGCGTTCAGGACGAGTTCCCGCATCTTCGACTCGGGAAGGCCCACGGTGCCGAGGGCGAGCCCGTCGGGTGTCGATGCCGATGAAGACATGCAAGTCATCATCGAAAAGCCGTACATCATGCCGCCGAGCGGGTTCTGAAGGTTTTGCTCAAAGTCGCCGCATTCAATGTCGACGATGAACCAGGTGCCATCCGGCCTGATCGACTTGCGGATCGCCCGGGCCACGATGTCCGGGCGCGTCATGTCGTGGAGACAGTCGAGCGTCATGACGAGGTCGAACGTCGGAGCACCAGGCAGTCCGTCTCCGCTATCCGGGTTGTGGAGTTGGACGTTCTTCGCCCCGGCCGCGGCGATGTTCGCCTCGGCCCGCGCGAGGGCGAACTTTGAATTGTCGAACCCGTGCACCTGCGACTTCGGAAATGCGCGCGCCACGGTCACTGCTGCGACACCCGCCCCGCAGCCGACGTCGGCGACCGAAGCGCCGGCCTCCAGCCGCTCCACCACGCCGTCGAGCGATGGGAGCGCTGTCGTCGTCAGCATGGTCTTGTGCCAGGGCGCGAACATTCGCTCCACACCACGGGCGACCGCCTCGCCGCCGTCGTCGTAAGGATGGCCGAGTCCAGAACGGAAGGAGCCGGGCAGTTTGGCCGCTCCTCTGAATTGTTCGGGAAGGTCGGCGAACCCGCCGATCGCCGACGCGGGGTTCTCTTCGTCGGCGAGCACCAGCGCCGCCTCCGGCGAGAGTTCGAACCTTCCGGCGGCGTAGTCGATCAGTCCCGCGGCAGCCTGGCCCTGGAGCCATTCGCGCACCCAGCGTTCGTGAAGACCGGCCATCTTCGCGACCTCATGCGTGGTGAGGGGGCCGGCGCCACGCATGGCCCGGTAGAGGCCCAGTTCGTCGCCGAGCCAGATCGTCGTTGCGATGACGGCGCCTCCGAGGTAGCCGAATGCCGCGTTCGCCGTCGCCTCGACCTTTTCAGCATTGAGCAAGGGAGCTTCTGTGGTCATTGTGTTTCTCCTCCTTGGTGCTCGGGCCTGCTTGGCCCGGTCCTCCTATGTCGAAGAAGGATGGGGGATGTTACAGCATTTCAGAAAGAGATAGGAAGCACGCGAAGGAAATTGGGCGTGGGTCCGCCGGGACAGCAGAGGCGGACCCACGCCAGCAGCGATACCCGGAGGGGAAGAGGGTTTGCTGCACGGGTCTGGAGTCCCGATGCGGATACCATGCCCCACCGAGATGAACGGACCGTTACCCGCCGATGAAGGGCGTGTTTCCGTGCCGGGACCCTACCCGAGCCATTCGCTGAGCACTTCGCCGGTGTGCTCGCCCAGCCGGGGCGCGGGCCGCCGCAGTTCCCATGGAGTGGCGCTGAACGCGTACGGCGCACCGGGCATCCTGACTGGCTCCTCGCGCCCTTCTCCCGTGACCTCGGCCCAGAAGCCGCGGTCTTCCCAGTGCGGGTCCTCCAGCGCTTCCGAAGGCGCGCGGACGACGCCCCAGGACTGGCGCCGCTCTTGCCCACCGCGATAGACCTCGTCGGCGGAGTGCGCGGCGATGAACGCCGAAAGCTCGTTCATCATCTCCTGCGCTTCCGGGGATCCGCGTCCCGGTTGCCGCGCGGCCGGCTCATCGAACCGTGGCTCGTCGAGTTGCATGCCGAAGCCGTCGGCCTGGAACCACTGTTTGATGCGCTTCCAGCTCGCGTTGTCACGGCCCACGCCGAAGATGAGCGCGTAACGGCCGTCGTTGGCCATGTGCAGCCAGGACTCGGTTCGCTGGGCGGCCGCGTGCCGGCCAGTCTGGCGGATCACGTTCGTCCGCTGGGTGAACCAGTAGGGCAGGCCCACCTCCGTGGTGCTGCTGCAGGCTTCATGCATCGAGGCGTCGATGTGCTGGCCGGTGCCGGTCCTGTCGCGGTAGAGCAGCGCCGCCAGGATGCCCTGCACGGCGTAGTGGCAGGCAGTGTTGTAGCCCTGGTCGCCGTGGCCGCGGATCGGCGGCGCCCCCGCTGCGTCCTCCGGGTCGTAGCCATTCATCATCATCGGCCCGCCCAGGGCGAGCCCGACCATGTCCGTCGCCCGGTAATGCGCCCAGGGGCCCGTCTGACCGAACGGCGTGATCGAACACCAGATCAGCGAGGGGTGCGACGGGAGGAGCGACGCGTGGCCGAGACCATTCGCATCGAGGGCGCCCGGCATCCCGTCCTCGATGACGAGGTCGGCACGGTCAACGAGGGACTTCCAGGCGGCAGCCCCGTCGGCGGTTGACAGGTCGACCACCACGGAGCGCTTGTTCGTGTTGTGGTACCAGAAGTTCAGCGACCGGTTTGGGCCTGGTTCGTCGTCGACAAAGGGGCCGACTGAGCGCGCCTCCGAACCGCCCGGCGGCTCGACCTTGACCACGTCGGCGCCCATGTCGGCGAGCAACTTCCCCGCGAGCTGCCCGAGCACACCGGTGTATTCGACCACCCGCAAGCCCGTCAGCGGCCCGCTCACATGAACACCCCCATCTCCTGGTACTCGGCAAACTCGTCTTCGGACAGCCCCAGCAGGTCGGTCGTCACCTCGCGCGTGTGCGCTCCCAGGAGTGGGCTCGCCGTCCGGGTTGTCCCCGGGGTCGCCGCAAGGCGCGGAGTCACGCCATCGAATTCGCTCACCTCGCCGAGTTCCGCGTGAGGCATCGCCGTCCACCAGTTGCGTGCCCGGAACTGCTCGTCTCTCTGGAACCGGTCGCCCGGCGACTGGCACACCCCGGCGGGCACGCCCGCGGCCTGAAGCAGCTCCATGAGGGCGTAGTCCTGGCGTGTCGACGTCCAGTCGGCAATCCGAGCGTCCAGTTCGTCCTGGTTGGCGAGCCGGCCCGCATTCGTGGCGAACCCGGGGTCGGTCGCCCAGGCAGGCTCTCCCATTGCCCGCAGCATCGCCTGCCATTCGGCGTCGTTTCGTACGGCGATGGCGAGCCAGCGGTCGTCCCCGGGTGGCATGCCATCGCGGCGCCAGGACCGGCCGTTGACGGTGTAGTCGAGCACGGCCGGCCCCGTGAGCACCATGCCGGCCTCCACCTGCGAGATGTCGATGTGCTGGCCTTCGCCCGTGCGGTTCCGGTGGTGCAGCGCCATCAGGATGGCGATCGCACCGTAATAGCCGGCCGTGTGGTCCATGTAGCTGTAACCCCAGCCGGCAGGCGGCTTGCCGGGCAGTCCCGACATCAGCGTGAGCCCGCTCAGCGCCTGCGCCGTTGGCCCCCAGGTGGTGAAGTGCTTGTCCCGGCCGCTGTGCCCGAAGCCGGAGATCGAGCAGTAGATGATCCCCGGGTTGATCGCCTTTTGCGCCTCGTACGAAAGCTCCCACGAATCGAGCACGCCGCTCGAGAAGTTCTCGATGACCACGTCCGAAAGCGCGATGAGCCGATGCAGCAACTCCATCCCCAGCGGGTGGCGGACGTTCAGCAGCATGCTGCGCTTGTTCCGGTTGAAGTAGTTGAAGAACCCGGAGTTGTTCAGCGTGCTGCGTTCGCCGTGGATCGGCCGGCCGAAGCGGATCGGGTCGACAGCCTGCTGGTGTTCGACCCGGATCACATCGGCCCCGAAGTCGGCGAGCACGCGGGTCGCCGTTGGCCCGGCGATGATCCAGGTGAGGTCGCATACGCGAATTCCAGAAAGCGGCAGGTCTGGCATGGCGCGGATTATAGGGACTGCCTCCCCACTGTCAGTTCCCGCGCAGGTCGAGGGCGAAGAGCAGGATGCCCAGGCCGAGCGCGCCAAGCAGGAACGCGGTGCAGCCCGCGCTCGCGCCGCTCATGATGCGGTGAAAGCGCGTACTCCGGCGGCGCGGACGGTAGACGGGCGGGGGCATCTTCGCCGCGATTCTACGCTGCCCGTTTCGCGAACCTGGCCGGCCTTTCGTATAGCATCCGAGGCGACATTCTCCGTGGAGTGCTGACCATGCCCGAGCCGACCGTTATCGAAAACGACTTCTTCGAGGTGATTGGCACCCAGCGAGCGATGAGGCGGCTCAAGCCGGACCCGGTGCCCGACGAGTACATCCGGAAGATCCTCTGGGCGGCGACGCGCGCCCCCAGCGGCGGCAACCGCCAGGGCTGGCGCTGGTTGGTCGTCACCGACCCGGAGAAGAAGCGCAAGATCCGGGACTGGTATCACGAACTCTGGTCGAAGGCTCTCGAGGGCGGCTACGGCGCGGGCGCGAACCTCCCACCCGACGAGAAGGCCAGTAACGAGCGCGTGATGAAGAGTGCGACTTACCTGTCGGAGCACATGCACGAGGCGCCCGCCCTCATCTTCGCCTGCTCGCTCACCGGGAACGGCGACATCACGTCGGGCTCGAGCATCTACCCGGCCGTGCAGAACCTGATGCTTGCGGCCCGCGCGCTCGGCCTCGGCACCGCGCTCACCACTGTCCACCGGGGCCGGCAAAAGGAGATCCGCGAACTCCTCGGCATCCCCGAGTCGGTCGAGACCGCCGCGCTTATTCCCGTCGGCTGGCCGAAGGGAAAGTTCGGCTCCGGCTTCCGCAAGCCTGTCGAAGACGTCACGTACTGGGAACAGTGGGGCGCCAAGAAAGCGTGAACGGGTCATGACT
>CALMIW010000396.1 GCA_937864275.1 uncultured Dehalococcoidia bacterium | reverse complement strand
ATCATTGCCAGAGACAAGGCCCTTAACCAGCAGTACCGGGACCGCTATCCGAAGGCCTGTCGCGGCAAGTACTCGCTGGCAGCGCCGTTCATGCAGTGCTTCTGGGAACTAGCCATCGCCGACGACGGTTACGGTCGGCCCGCGGGATACGTCGGGATGATCACCGCCAACTCGTTCATGAAGCGAGGGTTCGGTAGGAAGCTCATCGAGGAGCTCATCCCAACGTGGGACCTCACCCACGTGATCGACACCTCACACGCGATCATCCCGGGACACACAACAGCGACTGTGATCCTCTTCGGTAGGCACCAGAGACCGGGATCAAACACGGTTCGTGTCGCATCTGGAATCAGAAGTGGCGACACCGTCCCGACGGACCCGAGCAAGGGTGAGGTCTGGGTAGCACTAATTGGCCAACTCGACAACGTTGACAGTCAGAGCGTGTACGTCAGCGTCGCAGAGGTCGAGCGACGGCGCCTTGCCTCGCACCCGTGGAGTATGGAGGAGGCGGCGCTGCAGAACTCAAGGAGCAGCTCGACGTCTCAGCCTCCTCCCGCCTCAAGAACGTCATGTCACTAGCAGGTGTGCTGGGCATGACGAACGCAGACGAGGTGATGGTTGTCCCGTCGGCACGAGCGTTTGCCCGCCGCCGAGTTGAGGCTGCAAGTCATCGACCGCTCATCGTCGGAGACGCGGTGCGGGATTGGCTTGTCTTGGATTGCCCAGAGGTCGTGTTCCCCTACGAGGGCTCTGCCTTGGTTGAGATCGAGGAACGCCCAGGGATGCTCCGCTGGATGTGGCCTTATCGAACAACGATGGGTAGCCGGGCGACCTTCGCAAAGGTCACCTACTTCGAAGAAGGACGTCCCTGGTGGGGATGGCATCAGATCGCGCCAGATCGACTACGCACACCGCTCTCAATCGTGTACGGCGAAATTGCGACTCACAATCACTTCGTCGTCGATCGGGGTGGGACGGTCTTCAACAGAACTGCGCCGATCATCAAGCTTCCGAGTACGTCCACGATTGAGGAGCACTTTGGTGTCGCCGGTCTCCTTAACAGCTCCATCGGGTGCTTTTGGATGAAGCAGGTCTTTCATGACAAAGGCGCTGGAGGTCTCTCCGGCGGCCTTGCCAGTGAGTCGTGGGAACATCGTTTCGCCCATGACTCGACGAAGCTGAGCCTGTCGCCCGCCAGTTGGATGGGACCACTTGAGGGGGTTCTCGCCAGCTAGATAGGACC
>CALMIW010000395.1 GCA_937864275.1 uncultured Dehalococcoidia bacterium | reverse complement strand
CCTCGCGGGCACGCAGACCTTCAACGAGGGGTTCTTCGAGGATGTGCGCGTGCCGGTTCGCAACCGCATCGGCGAAGAGAACCGCGGCTGGTACGTGGGCACGACCACCCTCGACTTCGAGCGCTCCTCGATCGGCTCGGCCATCGGCGTGCGCAAGCAGCTGGAGAGCCTCATCCGCCGCACGAAGCGCGGCGACGACGGCGCCTCCTTCGACCGCAACCCGAAGGTGAAGCTCGAGTTCGTGGACCGGTGGGTCGAGTGCGAAGTGGCGAAGATGCTGAGCTACCGCGTCATCTCGATGCAGCTTTCGGGGAAGATCCCGAACCACGAGTCGAGCATGTGCAAGATGTTCTCGAGCGAGCTGACGCAGCGGATCTCGACGCTCTCGATGCACCTGCTGGGCATGCACGGGAACATCCGCAACCGCGCCTCGCAGGGCTACATGCAGAGCGTGAGCTCGACGATCGCGGGCGGCACGACCGAAGTCCAGAAGGGCATCATGGCGACCCGCGGCCTCGGCCTGCCGCGCGGCTAATCTCCATCCCTATTTCCACGGCCTCGCACGGCGGAAGCCCCTCCTCACGGAGGGGCTTCTTTCGTTGTGGCCAGGAAAAACTGGTGGGCGTCAGCGCGGACGCAAGGGCGCGCCGCCGAGATGGCTGCCCGCATCGACGATGAGGAACTCGCCGGTGATGAGGTCAGCCCCTTCGACGAACCAGACGGCCGCCTGGGCCATGTCCTCCGGCGTCCCGGCCTTCTTCAGGGGCGTGTTGCGCTCCTGCGCGGCCTTCGCGGCTTCGTACGCGTCGTCGCCCATGCCGCCGCGGAGCCAGCGCCCCTGGATGAACCCGGGGCAGATGGTGTTCACCCGGATCTCCGGGCCCAGCGCCCGCGCCAGCGAGAGGGTCATGGTGTTCAACGCGCCCTTCGAAGCCGTGTAGGCGATGGAACTGCCAACGCCCATCACCCCGGCAATCGAAGACACGTTCACGATCGCGCCATTGCCCTGCTTCTTCATTTGTTCGGCCACGGCGCGCGTCATCTGGTAGGGACCGATCACGTTGACCGCGTAGATGCGCTGGAAGTCGTCGGCGGAGAGCCCCTCGAGGTTGGCGTGGTTGTTGAAGTGGGTGGTCCCGGCGTTGTTGATGAGCCCGTCGATCCGCCCCCACTTGTCGATCGCCGCCTGTGCCATCCTCCGGCAGTCCGCATCGTTCGAGACATCGGCCTGGCAGAGCAGCGTCTGCACGCCGAGCTTCTCACACTCGGCCCGCGTCTCTTTCGCGTCCGTTTCGCTTTTCGTGTAGTTGATGACGACGTTGCAGCCCTTGCTCGCGAGGAGCTTCGCGCATGCCGCGCCCACGCCCGTCGCCGAGCCGGTCACGATGACGACACCACCCTTGATATCCATCCAGCACCCCTTCGTTACGTAGCGCCGAAGTCTACCCTGTTGCCGCCCCGCATCGCACGGGGGTCCCCCGGAGCCTCGCCGGGCCTGCTACCATCTCGCCCGAAGCGCACCTTCGGAAGGGGTCTCTTCATGGCCGGAATCGCTGCGTCAGCCACCAGCCAGCTCCCGCGTCGAGTCGTCTCGCTCGTCCAGGGGTTGGCCTGGTACGCCATCGACATGGTCTTCGTGCTGGCGTTCTTCTTCGGCTACTTCCTGCTCCGCGGGCTCCCCCAGGACCGCATCGAGCTCTCCACCCGCAACGCCTTTCGCATCATCGACATCGAACAGTCGTTGGGCATCTTTCGCGAGCCCGGCTGGCAGCAGGCGGCCATCGACCACGACCGCTTGCGCAGCCTCGCGAACTTCACCTCCCTGGACCTCCACATGCCACTGCTGGTGGTGCTCGGCGCGTTCTTCTTTCTCGCCGACGCCCGCAAGCACCGGATCATCCGGAACACCATCCTCCTTTCGGCATTCCTGGCCATCCCGATCTACTTCCTGTTCCCGGTAACGCCGCCCCGCCTGATGAGCAGCGCCGGGTACCCGCTCGGCATCTGGGACACCATCCCGGACCATGTCCGCGACAAACCGGGCGCGCTGGCGAACTGGTACGCCGCGGTGCCGTCGTATCACTTCGGCTGGATCGCGCTGGCCATGGCCGGCGTCTGGTGGTGTTGGAAGCACTGGCTGCTGCGCGCCGCGGCGGTGGGCTTCGCGGGGCTCATGTGGTGGGCGATTGTGGTCACCGGGAACCACTACTTCCTGGACATGGTCGCCGGCGCGGCGATGGTTTCGCTTGCGTTTTACCTCGTTTCCCGGTTCGAACGCTGGGCCGAGGCGAACCCGAAGAAGGTGGATCGGTTCACGGTGCGGGTGAAGGAACTGCGGCTGCCGTTCTGAGTCAACAATTCGTCGTCTTTACAATCGGGTAGGGTGGTACGGGCGGGTTGCGGGGTAGGCTTGCCGCATGACTACGCGCCCGGGCGCAGACCAAGATGCAGTCTCCTGGACGAACCGCCAGCGCGAGGTGCTCGACCTGCTGGCGAAAGGCCTGACGAACGGCCAGATAGCCGAAGCGCTCGGAATCTCGCTCGACGGCGCGAAGTGGCACGTCAGCGAGATCATCGCCCGGCTCGGCGTGGACACGCGCGAGGAGGCAGCCGAATACTGGCGGAAGCAGAACGGCCTCGTTTGGCGGCTGCGGTCGAGTGTACGCAGGCGCGTCTCGCATTCTGCCCTCGCGTGGCTGGGTGCGGGCGGCGTGGCGGCTACATTGGCCGTCGCCGCGCCGCGGTGTTCCTCACGCGAGGCGAAGGTCCGCCCGCACGTGGCGCATGGCAACGCCTGCCAGACGGTCCGCTTTCCGCACGGACATCCGTGGTTGGCGTATGGACGGGAAGCGAAGTCCTGTTCGTAGGCGGTGACGTTTCCCTCTGCCCGCCCGGCGCGTATTGCTCGCCACCGACGACGGCTGCCCTCGCGGACGGTGCCGCGCTGGATCCGGACGCCGGCGAGTGGCGCGTTATTGCCCCGGCCCCTGCGCCGTTCGACTTCGCCAGCACGGCCGCCATCCAGGATGAGGTCTTCTTCCTCGCGAACGTGCGCGGCGCTGATCTCGTCCGGCGTGTCGCGCTGTTCCGCTACGCGGTCGGTGACGACCGGTGGGACGAGTCGGAGGTCCCTGCGCAGGTCGCGGACGGCGGCTACCGCCTCGCCGGGGCTGACGATCTGCTGGTCGCCTATGCAACCGAGCACGGCCCAGATGCCAAACCCGATTTCCTTTTCGACCCGGCGACTGAAGCGTGGTCCGAACTGCCGCCGCACCCGATCCTGCCCGGGTTCGACATATCCATGCAATTTGCAGACGGCCGACTCTTCGTCTTCGATGTCCCGGCGACACCTGTCCCGGGGGCCCGGGAGCCAGCGCTGGTGAGGGTTTCCCGTTTCGACTTCGCCGCCGGGACGTGGGAGTCGCTTGGAACGACCGGCATGCTCACCGGGCACGGGTTCGTCTCCTGGGGCGTGTTCGTCGTCCCCGCCCTCGGCGGCGCCGACGGCGGAGCCGTCGACAACTGGGGCCGCATGTACCCGAACGGCGGCATGGTGGACCTGGCTACCGGCGAGTGGACGCCCCTTCCGAACCTTCCTGACACCGGCAAGGATGCAATCGCTGCCGGCGCGTTCGACTCCGTCGACGCCATGTACACGGGCGTTAATGGCGGATGGCTGCTGGACCTGGATAGCGGGGAATGGGCGAGGATGCCACGCATCGACCCGCCAGGCACCGGGGCCCAGCGCCGAGTCACCACTGCTGGGCGCAACCCCGTCGTGTTCGGTGGTGCGCGATGCGGCCAGGGAGCGTCCGCCGCTGGCGAAGCGCTTGCCGACGCCTGGATCTGGCGCGCGCCCTGACGCCTACTCCACCCCGGGTTCGCCCATGCGCTGCCAGAAGATGTAGTCCAGGTCGGGCATTTGGATGCGGGCGGCGTTGCTCAGGCCCGCCGCTTCGCCGCGGTAGTGCGCCGAGTGTGTGAGGACTTGCTCGAGCGTGTCGGCGACCGTCCCTTGGAAATCCTGCCCGGACAGGTTCTGGTAGGCATACGACCGCGAAAAGCCGCTCGGGCCTTCGGCTTCCGCAACCTGCTCGAGCTGTCGGCGCGCCTGCGCGAACCACTCGTCTCGCGCCTCAGCCGTCACGGGCTCCCACAGCTTGATGCCCGGGTTCCCTTGCCCGCTCATCCTGCTCGACCAGATGAGTTCGGTTTCGAGGAGGTGCTGGAACGCCCGGAGAGCGGCCTCGGGCGCACGCTTGGACTTCAGTTCGCGGTAGAGGGTGGCGTTCGCCCAGGCGTTGTAGGCGATGCGTTTAGCGAAGGAGTGGCTCATGTCGCGAGTGTCCGGGCGCGTCAGCGCATTGTCGAGTGCCACGTTGGGGCCGCGGCTGCTGGCAAATTTGATGGTGCCGATTCGAGCTTCGATTGACACCGGCCTACC
>CALMIW010000394.1 GCA_937864275.1 uncultured Dehalococcoidia bacterium | reverse complement strand
GGCGAACCTTGTCGTGTTCCTGGCGAGCGACGAATCGTCGTATTCGACGGGTTCGGAGTTCGTCGCCGACGGCGGCGAGACCGCCGGCCGGGCCACGAACCCCCCGAAGTAGTGGCGACGTTCGGAAACCTCGAGACCGAGGTCGAGCCGCTGGCGGGTCTGATCCGCGACCACATCGAAGTGCACGGCCTGGTGACCGAGGCGCGCGAGGCGGTCGAGTTCGCCCTCGATTCGCCGTTGGAAACGCAGATGGCGAACGATGCGATCGAGAAGCTGCGCGACCTTTCGGCGTACCTTGAAATCGACCTGGTGATCCACATCGCGAAGGAGGAAGACGTGCTCTTCCCGGCCCTGCGCGGATTCGCAGCCGACCTGGACAAGGTCGTGGACGAGATGGTGGAACAGCACGACGAAGTCCGGCTGCGAAAGACGATCATCGAGCGGGCGCTGGCGCACATGGATGAGACACACGACGAAGTCCAGGCGGAGGCCGCCGGGATCTCGGCGGCGGTGGCACGGGCGGGCGAGGCGCCGGCGGCGGAGATCCTGGAGGAGCTTCTCGACGGTGTGAAACGCCTCGACTGGATCTTGCAGGGGCATTTCGGCGATGAGGAGGACGACCTCTTTCCGCCGGCGTTGGAGCTGCTCTCGCCCGAGACGTTCGCCGAGCTTGCGAGGCAAGCGAAGGCACTGGAGGAGTAGGGCGGAGATCCGGGCGAGCGCCGCAGTGCCGCGAGCGCTTTGACTCCTAGCCGAAGACGCCGCGCGCAGCGAAATCGGCGATGTCCTCGTCACCGAGGCCGGCGGCCGCGAGGATGGCGGCGGTGTCTTCGCCGGGTTGGGACGCGGGGCCGCGAACGGCGATGTCGGCGTTTCGGACGACGAACGGCGTGCCGACGGTCTCGAAGGTGCCGTTGGGGAGGGTGAGCGGCTGAAAGGCGTTGCGCTGGCGGAGGGCGGGATCGTTCACGGCCTCGGGGAGCGTGGTCAGCGGCGCCCAGATGACCCCGTTGGCGTCGAGGACTGCACGCCAGTGCTCAAGGTCGTGCTTCAGGAACTCGGCTTCGATGATGGCGGCGAGTTCGGCTCCGCGGGCGCGGCGGGCGGCCATGGTGAGGCAGTCCGGGTCTTGCGCGAGGTCATCGCGGCCGAGTGCGGCGCACAGCTTCGGCCAGTAGGGGTCGGGGGTCATGTGGACGAGCAGGAGCCAGTTGCCATCACCGGTCGGGTAGGTGTTGAAGAGCGGGTTATCGGGGGTCGCGCGGTCGAATGTCTTCGGCTGCGTGCCATCGACGAGGGTGCGGGAGAAGTCCGTAGCGATGGTGTAGACGCCGGTCTGCTGGAGTGAGACATCGACGACCTGCCCCTCGCCGGTGAGGTCGCGCAGGCGCAGCGCGGCCAGGGTGGCGGCGACCGTGTTGATGCCGGTGGTGTGGTCGCCCTGGGCGATGCGGCTGAGTACGGGCGGCGAACCGGGATGGCCGACGAGGGACATGATGCCGGCACGCGTCCAGAAGGCGGAGAAGTCGAAACCGGGGCGGGCGGCATCCGGGCCTTCGAGGCCGTAACCAGTGACGGCGACGAAGACGAGCTTCGGGTTGCGGGCGAGGCAGGCTTCGGGTGTGAGGCCAAATCGTTCGAGACGCGGCATGAGGAGGTTCGTGAGGAACACGTCGGCCGATTCGAGCAGGCGGAGGAGGAGTTCGGGGCCGCCAGATGAATCGAGCGCGATGGTGACGGACTTCTTCCCGCGGTTTTCGAGCTCGAAGAGGAAGTTGAACGGCAGGTTGCCGGCGCCGCCGGTGGGGATAACTCCGCGCATGACTTCGCCGCCGGGCGGCTCGATCTTGATGACGTTGGCTCCGAGGTCGGCCATGAGGGCGCCCGCCGAGGGTGCGGCGACGTAGTTCGCGGCCTCGATGACGGTGATGCCGGAGAGCGGGGCAGGCATGGGGTGTATTGAGCAACGACCGGCGAGCAATACGCAATGCAGGGCGGCGGTTGCATGCCGGCGGTTGGAGCAGCGCCGCGCCGCCCCGTAGGATGACCGGCGATGGCAAGCCCCGAGACATCGCTGTTCCGGCTGACGCACACGAAGATCCAGGCGTTCCAGAAGTGTTGGAAGAAGTACTGGTTCGCCTACGTGAGCGGGCTGGAATGGCCGCCGAACCGGGATTCGGCAGCCTCGCTGATGGGGAACGGAGTGCACCGGGCGATGCAGAAGCTGTGCGAGACGGGCGACGCGCGGGACGGCGAGCACGAACTGGACCTGTACCTGCGGATGCCGAAGCACATCCTGGCGGGACCCGACACCGAGTACTACGGGCTGGCGATGGAGATGTACCGGAACGGGATCGCGGCGCACGAGTCGATCGAGAGTGAGGCGCGGTGGGCAGAACTCGACACGTGGGTGCCTTCGAAGGCGCGGGGGATCAGTGTCCGCGCGAAGGTCGACCGGGCGGACCGGCTGGCGCCTGACCGCTGGCAGCTGATCGACTGGAAGACGGGGAAGTACGACCTGGACGACGTGGTCGACGCCCAGCTGGATATGGCCCACCTGGTGCTGCGAACGATGCTTCGGTTGCCGCGCGAGGCGAGGGTGCGGGCGGTAGGCTGGAACCTGCGGACGGGCGAGCAGCGGGTGCGCGAGCTGACGCGCGAGGACGCTCTGCAGACGGCGAACTACCTTGCGGGCGTGGCGCAGCGGCTGGAATCGCTGACGGAGTTCCCGGCGACGCCGGGGCCGGCCTGTACGTACTGCGACTGGCGGGACCGCTGTGACGAGGCGAAGCAGGTGGAGGCAGTCGGGGTGCACTGGCTGGACGATGAGTGGGAGCGGGAAGCGGCGCCGTTCTAGAGCCCGAAGCGTTCACACGTAAAGGATCGCGTTCGCCATTCCGTCCGGCGGCAGGTCCGCGGTCATCTGAAGGATGGCGGCGGCCACTGCCTCCGGAGATCGATGTCCCTGGCCCCAGATGACGACACCGGCGTGCTCACGACCGGCCACAGCCCAGACCTTCTGCAGCTCCGAGAAATCCCCGCGGTTCGCCGTCACGATGACGCGGGCATGCTCGGCCGCAAACCGAAGCTGTTCTTCGTCAGACTCAGAGCTGCGGCCTGCCTCAGTGGTGGTCAAGACATCGAAACCCAGCCGCCGCATAGCCCGGACGAAGCGGCGGCCGCAAGAGTCCTCGTCCACGTAGACGGGGACCGATGTCACGCGTTCGGTTGGTATCGGACGGGTTTGCCACCAGCCGCGGCTTTTTCTGCTTCGAACTCCCTCTGTTCGTCTTCCATCTCCGCATCGAGCCGTGCCCGGTGCGCGAGGTAGTAGGCGATGGCGGCGTAGACGCCTTCGATCGGGAGATGCGGCTCGTAGTCAGCGGCTATCTCTTCAGGGCTCAGGCCCTGGTTGAAGAGCCAGGAGATCATGCGCACCGAGATGCCGGTGCCGGTCACGCAAACGCGGCCTCCGGCAGGGCTGGGGAGGACGTACAGGAGCGAGCCAAGCTCGGTTTGCACAGCATCGGGGGCTGTCATGGCTCCAGAATACCAGACCGGGCGTGCGCTACCCGAGGTACATGCTCCCGCGGCTGCCGCCCTTGGGGTCGGTGATGACGTTCACGACGGCGACTTTGCCGGAGTTGAGCGCGCGGTCGAGGGTGGGGCGGATGTCGGCCGGGTCGGTGACGCGGGCGGAGAAGCCGCCGACCATTTCGCCCATCCGCTCGTAGTCGACGGGCAGAAGGGCGGCGATGGGGGGCGAATCGGGTGCGAACATGCGGTCCTGGATGGAGTGCCCGGCGATGCCGCCGTTGTTGGAAATCACGAAGACGACGTTGGCGCCGACGCGGGCGGCGGTTTCGACCTCCATGGCGGCCGCCCCGAAGGCGTAAGCGCCGATGGCGGCGACCGACTGCCCCAGACGCAGGTCGACGCCGTTGTCACGCAGCCGGTCGTGGACGACGGCGGCAAGCTCGGGGTCGATCGGCGCCATCACCTGTGGGGTGGCCTCGACGAGGGTCACCTGCAGGCCCCGGTGCACGAGGTTCTCGGCCAACTCGATGCCAATGAAGCCGCCCCCGACGACCACCGCAGTGGTCGCGTCGGCGCAGGCCGCGATGATGGCGTCGGTGTCTTCGACGTTGCGCAGGGTCAGCGCGCGCTCGATGCCTGGCAACGGCGGGCGCACCGGCGTTGCCCCCGGAGACAAGATGAGCGCATCGTATTCGAGGTCGTAGACCTCGCCGGTGGCCAGGTTCCGCACCTGGACGCTTCGGCCGGCAGCATCGATCGCGACAGCCTCTTGGCGGACGCGAACGTCCAGCCCGAACCGCGCACCCAGCGAGGCGGGGGTCTGCAGCAACAGGGAATCGCGCTGGGCGATTCCCTGCCGGTTGGGCTCCGGCTCGCGCCAGTCGATGAGCGAGGCCCTATCTGCCC
>CALMIW010000393.1 GCA_937864275.1 uncultured Dehalococcoidia bacterium | reverse complement strand
CGCACGAATGGGGGCCGAGCGGCCCAGGCAATCGGCACGAATGGCCGTCGTTAAAGATGGCGGAAATAACAATTCTGGTTCGGGAAGCGGTGCAAGGAGACTCGCGGTGACCACAGGCGCAGCCTCGAAGAGCCACCATTCACACATGGCGGTCGAACGTCCCTTGACCGGGCCTGTGGTGTTCGCGGTCCGCGGGCCGTCTCGTTCGGGCAAGACCGCGATGTGCGAGCGGCTCATCCCGGCGCTGACGTCGAAGGGTCTTCGGGTCGCATGGCTGAAGCGGACGCACCACGAACTGGCCCTGCCCGGGAAGTCCTCCGACCGGGTGTGGGTCAGCGGCCCCGCCGCCACCGTCGTGCGTGCGCCAGACCGGCTGGTCGTGACGCTGCCCGCCGGATCGGGCAATCCGGAAGGCCTGCTCTCGCAGATTCCTGGCGACGTTGACGTCGTCCTCCTCGAAACACACGAGCCGGTTGCCTACCCGACCTTTCTCTCGGACCAACTGGAGGACGAGGCGGACGAGCTGGTGCTTGGCCGCTGGACGTGCTTCCAGGAAGACGCCGCGGTCGACGCTGCTGTCACCGGGATCCTGTCGCGGCTGCCCGCCGACCGGGAGTTGGACCGGGCTATGCGGGCCTCGCTGAGACTGCATGGCGGACATGGCTGCGCGGGCCTCGTGCTCGGGACGAGACTGGCACTGGCCGGCGCTGGAGCACTCGGGATCGAGGTCCCTGATACGAAGAAGCGGCTCATCGTGGTGAGCGAGACCGACCGCTGCGCGGTCGATGGTATCCAGGCTGTCACGGGCTGCCGCCCGGGCAAGCGAACGCTCCGTGTACTCGATTACGGGAAGCTCGCGGCAATCTTCCTCGACGAGCACACGGGGCGTTCTGTCCGGGTGGCAGCCCGTGGCGACCTCCGGGAGCGCGTAGGCGCCACCGGCGAAGGTCGCCACGCGATCCAGCGCGCTGCCTATGCGAGCTGGCCGGCGGATGAACTGTTCACCGTCCGCGAGGCATCGTTCTCGCTTTCCCAGTACGACCGTCCCGGCCCGCCGAGAGCCCGCGTCCTCTGTGTGACGTGCGGCGAGGAGGTTTCGGATGGACGGCACATAACCACCGAACTTGGACCACAGTGCCGCCCGTGCAGGGCAGGCCTGGAAACCCGGAATGAAGGAGCCCTGGCGTGATGGATCGAAGAGGATTCCTGAAGCTGACTTCGGGAGTGGCCGCGGCAGGCACCGCGGTCTATGTCGAACGCAAGATGGCCTTCCTGCAGGCTGCCCCTGGCATTACGCAGCCGCTGCAGTACTACCCGAACCGGGGGTGGGAGCGCATCTACCGGGACCAGTACAAGTACGACAGTTCGTTCACCTTCGTCTGTGCTCCGAACTGCACGCACAACTGCCGGCTCCGCGCCTTCGTCCGGAACGGCGTGGTCATCCGCACCGAGCAGAACTACGACGGCCAGGCCGTCGGCGACCTGAACGGAAAGTTCTCCACGAACGCGTGGAACCCGCGCGGCTGCAACAAGGGCGCGACGCTGACGCGGCGCGTGTACGGGCCGTACCGGCTCAAGGGGCCGATGATCCGCGCCGGTTGGAAGAAGTGGGCGGATGACGGGTTCCCGGGGCTTACTCCCGAACTGCGCACGAAGTACAAGTTCGACTCCCGCGGGACCGACACCTTCGTGAAGATGAACTGGGACGACACCTTCAAGTACGCCGCGCGCGGACTGGAAGCGGTTGCAAAGCGGTATTCGGGCGAAGAAGGCAAGCAGGTGCTCCTCTCCGAGGGCTACCAACCGGAGATGGTCGACGCCGTGGAAGGCGCCGGAACGCGCACATTCAAGATGCGCGGCGGCATGGGGCTCCTGGGCGTGATGGGCAAGTACGGTATGTACCGGAACTCCAACATGATGGCGCTCCTGGACGTGCATGTCCGCGGAGTGAAGCCGGAAGAAGCCAAGGGCGGCCGCAACTGGTCCAACTACACCTGGCACGGCGACCAGGCCCCGGGCGTCCCCTTTGTGACCGGGTTGCAGAACCCCGACTGCGACTTCAACGACATGCGGAACGCGAAGCTCCACGTCGGTGTCGGCAAGAACCTCGTCGAGAACAAGATGGCCGACGCCCACTTCTTCATCGAAATGATGGAGCGCGGCGGCAAGATCGTGACGATCACGCCGGAGTACAGCCCGCCGGCAACGAAGGCGGACTACTGGATCCCGTGCCGGCCGGGCCTGGGCGACCTGGCGATCTTCCTCGCCGTCGCCAAGCTGATCATGGACCGGAACCTGTACGACGCTCCGTTCGTCAAGCAGTTCACGGACTTCCCGCTGTTGCTGCGGACCGACACGCTGAAGCGGCTGGACCCGAAGGACGTGTTCGCGGGATACACCCCGGCACTCGACCCCAACGGCCCGAGCTACAAGATCCAGGGAATCACCAGCGAGCAGTACGCGAAGCTGCAGGACTACGTCGTCTACGACGCCACCAGCAAGTCGCTGAAGGCGCTGACTCGCGACGACGTTGGGGCGAATCTCACCGGCAAGGGCATCGACCCGGACCTGGAGTACCGCGGAACCATCACCCTGCGGGACGGCAAGGCCGTTGAGGTGATGACGCTCTGGCAGGCGTACCGCCAGCACCTCGCCGACTACGACGTCGCGACGGCCGCCGAAATCAGCGGCTCGCCGGCGAACCTCATCGAGCAGCTTGCGACGGACCTGGCGACGATCAAGCCGGCCGCGATCCACGTCGGCGAAGGCATCAACCACTGGTTCCACGCCACGTTGCACAACCGCGCCGTCCATCTGCCGCTGATGCTCACGGGCAACGTCGGCAAGCCGGGTGCGGGTGTGTACTCGTGGGCCGGGAACTACAAGGCGGCGCTCTTCCAGGGCACGCCGGAGACGGGGCCGGGGTTCAAAGGCTGGGTCGCGGAAGACCCGTTCGAGATGAACCTCGACGACACGGCTCCGGGCAAGGCCATTCATGCCCACGCCTACACGAGGGACGAAGAGCCCGCGTACTGGGACCACGGCGACCAGGCGCTCATCGTCGAGACGCCGAAGGCCGGGCGAAAGAACTTCACCGGCAAGTCGCACATGCCGTCGCCGACGAAGGTCCTGTGGACGACGAACGTCAACATCATCAACAACGCCAAGTGGGTGTACGGAGTCCTCTTCAACACGCTCCCGCGCATGGACATGATCCTGACGCAGGACATCGAGATGACGCTCTCCTGCGAGTACTCCGACTTCATCCTCCCGGCCAACTCCTGGCTGGAGATGGAGCAGGTCGAAGTCACGGGCTCCTGCCAGAACCCCTTCCTGCAGATCTGGAAGGGCGGCGTGAAGCCGATGTTCGACACCAAGGACGACATCTCGATCATGGCGGGCGTCGCCAAAGCCCTGTCCGAGCTGACGGGCGACAAGCGGTTCGCCGATTACTGGAAGTTCGCGCTCGAGGGCCGCACCGAGGTCTATATGCAGCGGCTGCTCGACAGTTCGGGCACGACGAACGGCTACACGGTGAAGGACGTGATGGCCGGCAAGTACGGGGAGCCTGGTTCGGCATTGATGATGTTCCGGACGTACCCGCGAATCCCGTACTGGGAGCAAATCCACGACAACCTGCCGTTCCACACCGACACCGGGCGGATGAACTCCTACTGCGACATCCCCGAGGCTATCGATTACGGGGAGAACTTCATCGTCCACCGGGAGGGTCCCGAGGCGACGCCGTACCTGCCGAACGTGATCGTCAGTTCGAACCCGCTCATCCGGCCGAACGACTACGGCATCCCGGAATCGGAGATGGACCCGGAGAAGCGCACGGTGCGCAACATCCGGAAGCCGTGGGCCGAGGTGAAGAAGACCAAGAACAAGCTCTGGGAGGACGGATACAACTTCTACTTCCTGACTCCGAAGACGCGGCACACGGTGCACTCGTCCTGGGCGGTAACGGACTGGATGAACCTCTGGTCCACGAACTTCACCGACCCGTACCGGGCCGACAAGCGGCTCCCGAGCGTCGGCGACCAGCAGCTGCACATGAACCCGGAAGACGCGGCGGCGCTCGGCCTTGCCGATGGCGACTACGTCTGGGTCGACGCGAACCCGGCGGACCGGCCGTTCATCGGATGGGACAAGCCGGAGAACAAGGACCTGTACCACGTGGCGCGGCTGATGCTGCGGGTGAAGTTCAACCCGGCGTATCCACGCGGCGTGGTGATGACGAAGCACGGCGGCTTCGGCTCTACGCAAAAGACCGTCCTCGCCCACGAGGGCCGCGAGGATGGGCGTGCCGTCTCCGCGGACACGGGCTACCAGTCGAACTTCCGCTACGGCTCGCACCAGAGCGTGACGAAGGACTGGGCGATGCCGATGCACCAGACGGACACGCTCTTCCACAAGGCGAAGGTGGCGCAGGCGTTC
>CALMIW010000392.1 GCA_937864275.1 uncultured Dehalococcoidia bacterium | reverse complement strand
CATGGCGGCGCCGAGGCCCTCGTGGACCTCCCGGGTCAAGTCTTCGATGGTGTCCCGGGCGATGCCCAGGACGTGGGGGATGCCCCCGCAGCCCGCGCCCTGCGCGGCAACCGCCGCGGAGTTGGCGTCGTAGATCCTCCCCGGCAGGAGCACTTCGCCCGGCGGGGTCACCTCGTCTCCGGTCGAGAGGATGGCGACCACCGGCCGCCGGTAGACCGCGACCTCGGAGAGGCCGAGCGAGCTGAGCACGCCGACCTCGGAAGCGCGGATCACGCGGCCGGCTTCGAGGACGCGGCGCCCGGCGCGCACGTCGCCGCCGCGTTCGCGCACATTTGCGCCGGGGCTGGCCGCCTTGAAGACCGCCACCTCATCGGCCCGGTTGGGCTGTTCGTTCGGGCCGCGCAATACCTCGTCCGTCTCTTCGAACGGCACGACTGCGTCGGCGCCGGGCGGGATGGGCGCGCCGGTCATGATCCGCACCGCTTCGCCCGGCCCGACGGGCACATCGGAGACGTAGCCGGCGGCGAGGTTCGCGGTCACGCGCAGGCGGACCGGCGCGGCCTCGCTGGCCCCGGCCGTATCGGCGGCGCGCACCGCGTAACCGTCCATGCCGGTGTTCGCGAGCGGCGGCAGATCCAGCGGCGAGATCACATCTTCAGCGAGGACCTGGCCGAGCGCGGCGAGCAGCGGCTTCCGCTCGGCCGGCAGGCGGGCGAAGTTCGCGAGGATGCGCTCCCGCGCCTCTTCGACGCTGATCATTTCCGGGGGTGCAGACACGCCTTCGATTGTCGGCCCGGCCACCCCGGTTGTCGATTCGCCTGCGAAAACAGCGATGCCGCCCGGGGGCGGCATCGTTCAGTACAGCTGTCGAAGCCGGCTCAGGCCAGCCGCACGGCCAGGCAGGTGGTTGTGCGCTGCACGCCCGCAACTTTCTGGACGGCTTCCGTAATCGCGTTCCCCAGCCGGTCGAGGTCGTCGGCCTCCAGTTGCACGATGACGTCATACGGCCCGGTCACGGTGTCGACCACGGCGACTCGCGCACCCGGGTAGGTGAACTCCGCGATCGCTGCGCTGACGGCCTTTGCCTTGCCGACATCGGTTTCGATAAGGACGTAGCCTCGTACGGCCATGGGAGCCTCCTGACCTCCGCGAATCGGTGCCGCGGGGGCCTCATCTTTCTGCGCGGCACGGCGGCGTGTCAAGAAATGGCACGCGGCACCGGCGACGCCGGGCCCTCATTTCGCCGGCAGCCGCACCCGGAACGTCGTGCCCTTCCCCGGGACGGACTCGACCGCGATCCGGCCACCGTGGGCTTCCGCGATCCACTTCCCGATGGCCAGCCCTAGCCCGGTACCGCCCTTCGAACGCGTCCGCTCGCTGTCCGAACGGTAGAAGCGGTCGAAAATGTGCTTCTGGTCCTGCTCGCTGATCCCGGCGCCGTTGTCCGAAACCGACAGGTCGACGTGGCCGTGCGCGGACCCGCACCGCACCCGCACAAGCCCGCCGGGCGGGGCGTACTTGAGCGCGTTGTCGACGAGGATCATCAGCAACTGGCGCAGGCGCACCGTGTCTCCGTTCACCGGGCTCGGCCCGGTCTCCGATTCCAGCCGCACGCCGCGGACGTCGGCGAGCGCCAGCATGTCGCGCGCGACTTCTTCGGTGAGGGCGCCGAGGTCCATGGGCGCGAGCATCAGGTTGCCGCGCCCCTCGTCCGCCCGCGCCAGCGTCGTCAGGTCGGCGACCAGCACGCCCAGGTGCTCCAGTTCCGAAGCGACCGCTTCGGCCTGCTCCAGGTGAGACTCGACCGAGGCCTCCGGATCTTCGAGAAGGAGCGACGTGTTCGCCCGCGCGACGGCCAGCGGTGTCCGCAGTTCGTGCGAGGCATCGGAGACGAACCTGCGCTGCGATTCGAGTGACTCCCGGATGGGCCGCAGCGTCCGGCCCGCAAGCCACCAGCCGCTCCCGAGCGCCGCGGCCAGGGCGACGATCCCGCCGAGGACGGTCACGGTCGTCAGCGTCTCCAGCTGGTGCTGCGCCGGGCCGAGCGACCGGCCCACGGCCAGGAACGCCCCATCGCCCAGGCCCTCGACGACGAGCCGGTACTCCTCCCCGTCCCCGCCCGCGTCCTGTGGAGCGTCGCCGCGGCTGGCCGCCGCGACGAGGTCGATGGCGCCGACATCCACGCGCCGCGGGTTCGAAAGGACTGTCCCGGACGCGTCGAACACCAGGTAGAACACCTCGCTGGAGATCAGCCGCAGGCGCTCGTCGTCCGATGCGTGCTCGTCATCGTCGTCGTGGCCGGAGTCATCGTCATGGTCTTCGTCATCGTCGTGGTCGTCGGAGCCGCCGGCGTCCGGCGTGGGCGTCGGGCTGGGCGCGGCGGGCACCAGCCCACCCGTCGCCGAAAGCTCGCGCGCGGCCGTCTGGAGGCTGTCGTCGATTTCGCTCTGTAGGTCGTCCCGGAGGAGGCGATAACTGACCGCGCCGATCCCAACCACAGTGAGGACCAGCGCGCCCACGTACCATGCCGTCAGCGTCAGCCGCGCGCGTTCGAACATCAGTCCGCCCGGATGGCGTAGCCGACGCCCCGGACCGTGCGGATCAGCTTCACCTCGAAGTCCTTGTCGATTTTCGTGCGCAGGTAGTGGATGTACATGTCGACCACGTTGGAATCGGTCAACACATCGTAGTTCCAGACCGTATCGAGCAGTCGCGTGCGCGTCATCACCTGGCCGGCGTGGCGCATCAGCTCCTCCAGGAGCACGAACTCCTTGGCGGTGAGGTCGATCTTCTTGCCGCCGCGCTCCGCCTCGCGCGTCAGGACGTTGAGTTCGAGGTCCCCCACGGTCAGTAGGTGGTTCTCCATGCTCTGCGGCGAGCTCCGCCGGCCGAGTGCGCGGACCCGGGCGAGGAGCTCC
The DNA here is from genome assembly GCA_937864275.1 of uncultured Dehalococcoidia bacterium. Classification (GTDB taxonomy): domain Bacteria; phylum Chloroflexota; class Dehalococcoidia; order Tepidiformales; family Tepidiformaceae; genus Amarobacter. The sequence goes on along the minus strand of CALMIW010000392.1, from coordinate 923 downwards.
TGCGGGGCGAACGGCTTGACCAGGTAGTCGTCGGCGCCGGCATCGAGCCCGGTCACCCGGTCGCGCACGGCGTCGCGCGCCGTCAGCAGCAGGATGGGCGTGCGCACCCCGTCGCGCCGTATCCGGCGGGTGATCTCGAATCCGTCGAGCGAGGGCAGCATGACATCGAAGACGAACACGTCGTACTGCTCCATTTCGGATTGGGTCAGTCCCTCGAGACCGTCCGCGACCCAATCCACGACATGGCCTTCGGCCGTGAAGATGCGCCGCACCGCCGCGGCGAGCCGGTCATCGTCTTCAACCAGGAGGATGTGCATGTCCACCTCGATGACAGCAAACGGGCGCCGCCGCTGCATGTGAGGATTCTTATCTTCGGCCAATAGTCGTCTTAGCAGCCTCCCCCAGCATGTGACATACATTCCAATGGAGGTACGGCCAGCAATGGACGCACGAGTCGCAATCATCAGCGGGACGGTATTCGCCGGGGTCCTTGTCGCCGGCGCGTTCGCTTCCCCCATCGGCCCTGCCCTGGGCGACGACTCCGATTCGAATCGCCAGGACGCCGCACTCTCCGCCGGCGGCCAACCGGAACAGCTCACGGCGTCTCAGCCCCCTGATCGCGGTGACGACCGCTACGAGGATGACGCCGACCGCTACGAGCATGACGACGACGACCGCCACGGCGATCACGACGATCACGACGACGACCATGATGACGACGAGGACGATGACTAGTGGCCGCCATGCGCTACCAGAACGCCCGCTGGTTCATCGCGGGGCTCAGCGTCGCCGCGCTTGTCGGCGGCACGGCCTACTTCCTCGATGAGCCGTACGCCACCGCGGCCGAACAACCCGCCGTCGCCACTATGGCTCCTGCTCCCGCGAGTTCGACCAACAACGACAACCGCGTGACCAACACCACC
>CALMIW010000391.1 GCA_937864275.1 uncultured Dehalococcoidia bacterium | reverse complement strand
TTTCTGCCCCGATCGGCGGCCCGCCACCCTGCCGAAGTGGCTCGGCGTCCTCTCGCTCATCGTCTGGCCCGTGGCACTCGTCACGGTCCTCCTCCAGTCCTGGCGCGTGCCCATCTCGTGGACGGCCGGCGTCGCGACCGCGTTCGGCCTGGCCGGTATTGCCCTGACGTACGGCGGCATGGACCGCGACTCGGCCTTCTTCTTCCTTTTCGGCATCTCGCTGGTGGCGCTCTGGGTCGCTGTCACGTTGCGCTACTTCGGGCTTCCCGAGCGCCTTTCCTTCACTGCGGTGAGCGCGCTCGTGCTCTTCATCTGGTACGCGCCTACAAGCTGGACAGAATGGCTGACCGGGCCGCTCGAGGGCGAGATCGAGATGTTCTTCCTGAGCGGCCTGGTGATGGTGACCTGCGGGACCTTCATCATCGTGTACAACGCCGACATCGTGCTTCCCGCCATCGCGCGGCTGGGCTCCCGCTTTGGCCGCATCGTCCCGGCCCTCAAGACCGGAGTCGCCTACCCGCTGACGTCGCGGTTCAGGACCGGCATGACGATCGCCATGATCGGCCTGATCATGTTCTCCCTGGTGATGATGGCGGCGATCAATACGAACGTCGCAGCGCTCTTCCTGAACGACGACACGCGCGGTGGTTACGACATCATCGTCGGCGTGAATCAGAACAACCCCATCTCCGACCTCAAAGAGGCAGTCCAGGCCGGCGGCGCCGATGCCTCCGCGATCGCGGCGGTTGGCGAACTGCGCACGGCCTCGGTCCTGGAAGCGCAGGTGGAGAACAAAGACGGCTTCAAGAACGCGGAGAACGACGACGGCGAGAAGATCGTCACCGAATGGAGCCGCTACCCCGTCTTCGGGGGCGATCAAGGCTTCATGACCTCCAACAAGATCACCCTCAACCTCCGTGCCGACGGCTATGCCACCGAGCAGGACGTCTGGGCTGCCATGGCCCAGGACCCGACGCTCGCGCTCATCCCGTCGACGGTCACGGCCGCCCAACAGGGCTTCGGTGGGCCGCCAACGGGCGACCTTCTGCGCCTCGAGGAGCTGGAAGACAACTTCCAGCCGTTCACGTTGAAGCTCCGGGACCCCGGGACCGGGAAGGAAACAACCGTCACCGTCATCGGCCAGATGAGCGATGCGGCCGACACCTTCTTCCAGATCACCAGCACGGACTTCTCGAACGGCATCCTCACCTCCAAGCAGACGGTCCTGGACACCTTCCCCCAGTCACAGGGGCAGCGATACTACCTCACGCTGAAGAGCGGCGTTGATTCCAAGGAGTATGCGAAGACCGTCGAATCCGCCCTCGTCCAGGCCTCGGCGGATTCCATTCAGAAACTGCTCGACGACCAGCAGAAGATTCAAAACGGCTTCATGATCGTGTTCCAGGGCTTCATGGGGCTGGGGCTGATCGTCGGTATCGCGGCGCTCGCGGTCATCGCGTCTCGGGCCGTCGTCGAACGGCGTCAACAGATCGGCATGCTCCGGGCGATCGGCTACCAGCGGAGCATGGTCGCGTTGAGCTTCCTCTTCGAGTCGGGGTTCATAGCGCTCTCCGGGATCCTCCTCGGGGTGACCCTCGGGCTTTCGCTCGCCTGGGTCCTCTACATCAGCGACGACTTCGGCGACACGAATGGCATCCCGTTTGCCGTGCCGTGGCTGAACCTCGCCATCGTGTGCGGCATCGCATTCGTCGTATCGATGTTCATGACCTTCCTGCCGGCCAGGGCCGCATCTCGTGTGCCGGTGGCCGAAGCGCTGCGGTACGAGTGACGGGGAACCGGTAAACTCCCTCACCGTGGATGAACCGGAACTCTTGGGAACCGCACTGTTCAGCCTGCGAGGGCGTGTCGCCGTGGTGACCGGCGCCGGGCGTGGCCTCGGACGCTCGATGGCGCTCGCCCTGGCGGCCGCCGGGGCCGATGTCGTCGCCGCCAGCCGCACCGCTTCCGAGATCGAATCGGTCAGGGACCGCATACGCTCGCTGGGCAGCCGCTCGGAAGCGATCACCTGCGATACGACGAGCGAGTCTGACTGCGAACGTCTGGCGTCGGAGACGATCGAACGGCTCGGGCGGGTCGACATCCTGGTGAACAACGCAGGCATCAACGTCCGCAAGCCGGTCCTCGAACTCGCCCCGGAGGAGTACCGCCAGGTCCTCTCGACCAACCTCGAAGGCTATTTCATCTGTGCCCGAGCGTTTGGCCGGCGGCTGACGGCGCAGGGAAGCGGCAAGGTCATCAACATCTCGAGCATCCTGGGAAGCGTCGCCCTGGCCAACCAGGCCGCCTACGCGAGTTCGAAGGGCGGCATCGAGCAACTGACCAAAGTGATGGCCATCGAATGGTCACCGCACAACGTCCAGGTCAACGCCATCGGCCCCGCCTACTTTGAGACGGAACTGACCAGGCCGCTCTTCCTGGACCCGGAACGCAAGGCGTTCATCACCGGGCGCACGCCGCTCGGCCGGTGGGGTCAGCCCCATGAGCTCGCCGGCGCGGTCGTCTTCCTCGCCAGCGCCGCGAGCGACTACGTCACCGGGCACACCCTGATGGTGGATGGCGGCTGGACTGCATGGTAGGCAAAACGCCCCTCGGATGAGGGGCGTCTGTTTGAGTTTGGCGGGATCGAAGGATCAGGCGAAGTAGCGGCCGACCCGAGCAGTCACCTGGGCCCGAAGCAGGCTGGCGCGGCTTTCCGCGCGGTGGTCAACCTCTGCTTTGGCGTCGGTCGACTCCTGCTTGTCCTGCTTCGAGTTGTAGAACTCCTCACGGTGGAGCGCTGCCTGGGTGGGCTCACCCGGGGTCAGCGAGTGGAGGATGGAAGGGTGCGTATTCATAGTGGTCGATTCCTCCGCAACGGTGAATGTGCGTTCTTTCACAACCAACGTAGCAGAACATTCGGCAGGTTTTGTTTCTTCTCAATGAATTTCAGGCTGATGTTGAAGGGTTCCATACCTGCCATAGGCTGAGGACATAACCATCCGGCCCCATCACCTGGCACTCCAGCGTGCCGTCGATCTCGAACGGTGGCGCGATCGACTGGGCGCCGAGCTTCCGCGCGGCCGCGAATGCCTCGGCGACGGAAGCCACCCGGAACCGAAGCTCAGCGCCGATGCCGCGCGCAACGCCTTCCCGCGAGAGGGCGTCGAACCACGGATGACCGCGGTACGACTCGTCGTCGTGGACCGTGATCGCGGCCTCGCCCGCGCGCAGCGCGGCGAACCCGGGGTGTCGCTGCTCAATCTCGAGGCCGGCGACCTTCTGGAGGAATTCCGCCAGCGCGAACACCTCGGTGCTCCAGAGAGTGATGCCAAACTGGCCGTCCGCTGCCATTCCGTGGCCTCCAACGAAGCCCCCACCAGTGGATCACTATAACGAACGGTCAACTAGAAAGGGCGCCACCCACCATAATAACGTGAGTTACGTGAAGCGCGGGGCATCATTTCCGTAATTTCTGTCTACGCCGGCCGAAATTTCGGTAACGCGATGTCCTCATGTCGCTCGAACTCGACAATAACTGGCATTCCCACCCGGATGTCGGAGTTCGGCGCACCGACGACGTTGGTCGGGAGCCGCGGCCCTTCTTCCAGCTCGACGATGGTCACGTTGTAGGGGGCGATGGCCGCCCAGCCGGGATGGTACTTCTGGTGCATCACCCCGAACGTACGGACTGTGCCCCGGCCGCTCGCCTGTTCCCAGGTGAACTGGTCCGAAAGGCAGCTGTCGCAGTGCTGGCGCGAAGGCAGCCGCCAGTGCCCGCACTCGGTGCAGCGCATCAGCATCAGCTTGCCTTCCATCGCGCCTTCCCAGAACGGCCTGGAGGATTCATCGGCTACCGGCAGAGGCCGGGGGAAGTCTTCGGGCATGATTCGTACCTCAGTTCGCGTGCGGGCTCAGGATGAGACACGCGTGGTAGCTCAGGCTGCCGCCGTTGCCGGTTGCGAGGATCACGTCGTTCTTCACCTGGCGTTCGCCGCCATGGCCGCGTCCCTGGATGATCGCTTCGGAGAGCGGGGTCATGCCCCACATGTAATAGGCCGAGAGCTCGCCGCCGCCGGTGTTCGTCGGAAGCGAACCGCCGGGTCCGAGCTTGCCGTCTTCGACGAACGGTCCGCCCTCGCCCTTCTTGCAGAAGCCGTAGTCCTCCAGCGTGACAAGCACCGTGTAGGTGTAGCAGTCGTAGATCTGGCAACTCGAGATGTCGCTCGGGCCGACGCCTGCCATCGCGTATGCGGTCTTTGCCGCCAGCTGGGCTCCGGTCTCTGTCTCCCATTCCGAGCCCGTGCGGGCGGTGTCGCCCGGGTGTCCCTGGCCCATTCCCCAGACGTAGACCGGGGGCTGCGGCATGTCCTTCGCCGCGGCCGCCGAACTGACGATTACCGCCACTGCGCCGTTCGAAACGAGGCAGCAGTCGAGGAGGTGAAGCGGCTCGATGATCCATCGCGAGTTGTGGTAGTCCTCGAGGGTGATTGGGTCGCGCATCTGGGCGAGCGGGTTCTTCGTCGCCCATTGCCGCTGGCCCACGGCGATGATCCCGAGCTGGTCCTGCGTCGTGCCGTAGGTGGCCATATGGCGGCGCGCGGCGAGTGCGTACGGGGTATTCGCCCCGCAGTAGCCGGACGCGGGGTAGAGTCCCGACATCCCACGCGGTCGCTGTGGGTTCTGCGCGGCGCTCCCGTACGCGGCTCCCGCCGACGAGCCGTCCTTGAGCGGGGCGTCGGCGAACACGCAGAGGACGTGGTTCGCCATGCCAGAGGCGATGGCAAGGGACGCGTAGTGGACCATCTGTGCCGCGGTCGAACCGGCCGCGTTCATATGGTTCAGCAGGCGCAGGTTCTGCATGCCCAGGTAGTTCTGCAGGCCGAGCGTCAGCCCTCCGCCGGTCGTTCCGGTGATGCCGGCATTGATGAGCAGGCCGTCAATCTGGTCTTTGCGAAGGCCAGCGTCCTTGATCGCCGTGCGCGTCGCATCGGCAGCCAGTTCCATCGTGGACTTGTAGATCCGGCCCATCGGCGTCATGCCGAACCCGGTGATCGCGGTCGCCCCGCGGATTGGATGTCCCATAGCTGTGGCTCCTTGTGGGGCCGATTCTACCGGCCCGCTTCAGAAGCGGTAGCTCTCGCCATCCCGAGCGACCAGCGTGTTCTTCAGACCCCCGTCGTCCACACCCTCGCCGAGGTGCGTCAGGACCAGTTGGGCGTCCTCGTGCATCGCTGCGCGCAGCACAGGCATGTCCTTCACAAGATTCATGTGGACGTCCACATCGTCGTCGCGTGACGCACACTCGGAAACCAGCACGGTGGAGTGTTTGGCGAGCGCGATGACCGAATCGCACATCGCCGTGTCGCCTGTGTAGCCGAACCTGCGGCCCCCGAGCATCGCCGCGAACCCGAGCGTGCCCGAGAGCCGTTCGTCGTGTTTCATTCCAAGCGTTTCCAACTCGAGGTCGCCGGCGCGCGTCCTTGCCGCCGGGCCAAGTTCCTCCCACTCGATCTCGTGGGTGGTCTGGAGGATCCCGGGGTAGACGCTCAGCGCGATCTGTTCGGCGAGCTTCCGCGTACCCGCCGGCCCGATGATGCGGACCGGCCGCCGCCGTTTCGAGTACTTCCACTCGAGCATGAGGAAGGGCAGGCCGAGGAAGTGGTCGCCGTGGTGGTGGCTGAGGACCACCGCATCGAGGTCGTTCGCATCGAGCCCCAGCGCGTTGAGCATCTGGAGCGCCTGCGGCGGCGCTTCGAACAGGTACTTCCCGTTCGCCACGAAGCCGTTCCAGCAGAGGCCGTTCGGCGCAAACGCGTTTCCAGTCCCGATGAACCGGAGGTCGAGTTCTGACACGGCGCTACTCTACGGGCGCTCACCGGAACGCCGACTGTGATGGACGTCACAGTAGTGGCCCGCTGACTCATGCCAATGCACAATTCCCGGGTGAGCTATCGCATTGGAATCATCAACGTCACCGGATTCGCGGGCATGGAAGCGGCGCGCCTGCTCTGGAACCACCCGGAGGCCCGCATCGTCGCGGCTACCGGGCGTTCCCTCGCCGGCAAGCGTCTGGGAGAAGCCTTTCCCCACCTTGCCGTCTACGGTGATTTCCGTATTACCGAAGAGATAGACACCGAGGTCGACATCGTCTTCTCGGCCCTGCCCACGGCAGAGAGCGCAAAGGCCTGTGCCCCGTACGTGAAGGCCGGCGTCAAGGTCGTCGACATCGCGGCGGACTTCCGGCTGAAGGAGCCGGGAGCGTTCGAACAATGGATGGGAGGCGGCAACCCTCATCCCGCGCCCGAACTCCTCGCCCAGGCCGTCTACGGCCTGCCGGAGCTCAATCGGGACGAAATCGTCAGGGCGAACCTGGTCGCGAACCCGGGATGCTACCCGGCGGCGTCGATCCTTGCCCTTGCGCCCGCCGTCGCCGCCGGGCTTGTCTCCAACCCGGTCGTCGTCGATGCGAAGTCGGGCATATCCGGCGCCGGCCGCGGTACCGGCGGTAGCTACGGCTATGCCGACGTCAACGAGGATGTCAGCGCCTACAAGGTCGCGAACCACAACCACCAGCCGGAAATCCAGCAGGAATTGGCGAACCTCCGGGAAGGTCCGGCGCCGAAGGTCACCTTCGTTCCGCACCTGGTCCCGATGACTCGCGGCATCCATGCCACTTGCTACGCACCGCTGACTCGGGAGGTGACGAAGGCTGAGGTGATGCAGATTTATCGCGACTTCTACGCCGGCGCGCCGTTCACCGACGTCGTCGAGGCGCCGCCGCACACCAAGCAAACCCTCGGCAACAACATGTGCCTCGTCCATCCGGTCATCGACGAACGCAACGGCATGCTGGTCGCGGTCGGCGTCCTGGATAACCTGGTGAAGGGTGCGGCCGGCCAGGCCATCGAAAACATGAACCTGATGCTCGGTCTCGACCAGAAGGCCGGCCTGGACCTCCCGGCGGTGTACCCGTGAGCGAGCCAGTCCTCGACCTCTCCGGCCATTCGACGTCTCCGAAAGGCTTCGTCGCCGGTTCGACCTACGCCGGTGTGAAGACCTACGGCGAGGGGAAGCTGGACCTCGGGCTCCTCGTCTCGGAGTACCCC
>CALMIW010000390.1 GCA_937864275.1 uncultured Dehalococcoidia bacterium | reverse complement strand
ACGTTGGTGACATTCACCAGCGCACCCGGATAATCGCGGTCGCCGAAGTCCGTCGGCTCGCGGATCTCGTCGACGGGGATGAGGTTGCTCACTCCTTGCCTCCGGCCCTTGCGAGTATTGCGCGCACCATACACCCGCCGGGAGTCCCCGGGGGGCCCGGTCGACAGTGCCCGCACGCACACACACAATCCGCGCATGTCCTACGAACACATCGCCTACGAAGCCAACCAGGGCGTGCTCACCATCACGCTGGACCGCCCCGAGCAGCTGAACGCCTTCACGACCACCATGCAGAATGAACTCATCGACGCCTTCGACCGCGCCGACGCCGATGACGGCATCCGCGCGATCGTGGTCACCGGCCGCGGGCGCGGCTTCTGCGCCGGGGCGGACCTCTCCGGCGGCGCCACCACGTTCGACGCTACCGCGCGCGGGCGGTCCACCGACATCTCCGAATACCGTGACGGCGGCGGCCAGGTGACGCTCCGCATCTTCGAGTTGAAGAAACCTATCATCGCCGCCATCAACGGTCCGGCGGTCGGCGTCGGGATCACCATGACGCTCGCGATGGACGTGCGCCTGGCCTCCGAGAACGCACGCATGGGCTTCGTCTTCTCGCGACGCGGCATCGTCCCGGAAGCCTGCAGTTCCTGGTTCCTGCCGCGCATCGTGGGCATCTCGCAGGCCATGGAGTGGGTTTCCACGGGCCGCGTGTTCAACGCCCAGGAGGCGCTCGCCGGCGGGCTCGTGAAGGCCGTCCATGCGCCGGCCGACCTGCTGCCCGCCGCCTACGAACTCGCCCGCGAAATCGCGGACAACACCGCTCCGGTTTCGGTCGCCCTCTGCCGGCAGCTCATGTGGCGAGGGCTCGTCGCCGACCATCCCATGCAGGCGCACATGGCCGATTCGCGCGGCATCCTCCTCATGGGCCAGAGCGCCGACGTGAGGGAGGGCGTCGCCTCGTTCCTCGAAAAGCGCAAGCCCGACTTCAAGATGAGCGTCGCGAACGAACTCCCGGACCTGTTCCCCTTCTACTCAACGCCCGTCTTCGAGTAGCCCGCGACGCAACCTGCAGCGGCGGGATGCCCCCGCCGCTACGTCCCGCTCTCGGGGCCCGCCGCGGCCTTCGGCTCCCTGCCCAGCTTCTTCATCAGCGACTCGAAGACCGAATAGTCCTGGGCGCCGACAACTGCCCAGCGGTCCGCGATGATGAACGTCGGCACGCCCGTCACGCCGGCTTCGCGCGCCCACTGGATCCCGTCATCCACCTGCTGGCGGTACTCGCCGGTCTCCAGCGCCTGGCGCAATGCCGTGCCATCCAGCCCGGCGGCTTCGCCGATCCGCACGATGTTGTCGATCGTGCCGATGTCTTCGAGGTCATCGAAGTAGGCCTTGAACATCGCCCGGTGGAACGCCTCTGCGTGGGGCGTCTCGGCGGCGAACTCCGCGGCTTCGAGCGCGAGGTGTGAGTTCGAGGTCCACGTCCGCCCGCGCGAGAAGCGCAGGCCCAGTTCCTGCCCCATCGCTTCGATTCGCGTCGGCGGGTCTTCCGGGCGCGTCTGGGGCTTGCGCGGCTTGCCTTCAGGCGGCGTGGTAGGGTCGAGGAAGTACGGCGCCCAGCGCACCTCCACGTCGTATTCGCGCTGCAATCGTTCGACCCCAACGAGGCCGATATAGCACCACGGTCAGACGAAGTCGGAAACGACGAGCAGGGAAACCGGCCCCTCGATGGGCTCAATGGTTGTCATGCCCGCAGTATACCGTCCGCGATTGGTTCGTCCCCCGGTTGGAACCGGTGGCTACACTCGGACGATGCGCAATTACCGTTTCGTCCAGGTCGATGTGTTCACGAACCGGCCGTTCGGCGGCAACCAGCTCGCCGTCTTCCCAGAAGCCGACGGCCTCGCTGATGCCGAGATGCAAACCATCGCCCGGGAGATGAACTTCTCCGAGACCACCTTCGTCTTCCCCCCGGCGGATGCGAAGCACGACGCCCGCGTCCGCATCTTCACCCCGGGCCAGGAGCTCCCCATGGCCGGCCACCCGACCGTCGGGACGGGCTTCGTCCTCGGCTCCGAGCGCGGCAAGACCGAGCTGGTGTTCGAACTCGGCGTAGGCCCAACGCCGGTGAGGGCCGAGGTCGCGAGCGCCTTCAGCGGGAGCGCGACGATGGAACAGCGCGTGCCCAACTACTGGAAGGCCGAGTGCTCGCCGGACCAGGCAGCGGCACTCGTCTCGCTGGGCGCCGAGGCAATCCACGCTTCCCTGCCCGTCCTGAATGGGAGCGCCGGCGTGGACTATCTCTATGTCCCGCTGCGCGACCGCAACGACCTCGCTGCCGCCCGCCCGGACGCCGCAGCGATGAGCCGCTACTTCGGCGAGGCGTTCCACAAAGCCGTCTACGTGTTCTCCATCGAACCCGATGCCGAGAGCGAAGTCCGCGGCAGGATGTTCTTCATCGTCAACGGCGCCGCCATCGAGGACCCCGCGACCGGGAGTGCCGCCGGACCGCTGGGCGGCTACCTGGTGAACCAGCGCGTGGTCCCCCCGGGGCGCATCCGGCTCCAGCAGGGCTACGAAATGGGCCGCCCGAGCGCCATCGAGGTCACCGTCCGCGGCGGGCCAGATGCCATCGCCGGCGTGAGCGTTGGGGGTGGCGTGGCAAAGGTGGCCGAAGGGACGCTCTTCGTTTAGCGCTCCGTCCTCAACGTTCGAAGGCGCACGTTGAGTCCACCCTGCTGCTGTTCGGCGACGAGCAGGAATGGCGGCTCAACTTCGAGATCCGCCGCCAGCAACTGCTCGAACTGCGCGATGGTGAAGGCCGTGTCGAGGTGTCCGGGGCGGATGAAGACCACCCCCGGCGGATGCGTGGCTGCGAGCGTGGCGAGCCGTCCGAAGTCCCGATCGTGTGTCACCACGACTCGGCCGGTGGCAATCGCCAGTGAACGGAGCACCTCGTCTGTGGAGCCCGGCAATTCGCCTTCTCGCGCCGAGATCACGTCGAAGCCTCTCGCGCGGAGAAACGCCACGACCGCGTCGCGAACGTTCTGGTCGGTGAGGAGCGGGAAGTCGGCAGCTTCACGCGCTGGACTGAACTGCGATGAGGACCTCGTTGTCGAGGAAGCGAGCCGCATACATGATCGCCTGCCGCGCGGCCTCTCTCGAGACCTCCGGGTACGCTTCGTGGATGGAGTCGATGTCGCCGCCGCCGGCCAGGAGTTCCAGGATGAACTCAACGCTGATCCGGGTTCCACGGATGCACGGCTTTCCGCCGAGGACCGCGGGATTGGCGCCAATCTCACTGAACGTCTCTGCCG
>CALMIW010000389.1 GCA_937864275.1 uncultured Dehalococcoidia bacterium | reverse complement strand
TGACCTGCGATTTACCGTGAGCTGGGGATAGGGACCTTCTTGCGGTCTGGGTTTGAGATACTTTAAACCAACAGGCAGGCCGTCGCCATTTAGAACCCGCGGGCCGGGCCGATACCTAGAGGGACACTGCGCCCGCCGCGGAGGCTCGTTGGCTGCCCAGACCGACTTCATCGCGCTCCTGACCGATCCGGAACTCCTGCAGCTGATGCTGTTCGCCTGTCCGGACGGCGTCCTGGCGACCGATGAACTCGGGCACATCGCGCTCTACGCCGGCGCCAGCGAGGCCATGTTCGGCTTCCAGCCGGTCGAAGTCATGGGCCACAGCTACCGGATGCTCATGGGCGACGAGCACTCGTTCCAGTCCCTCAGGCGGGAGCTTGGAAGCTTCGGCCAGGTGGCGAACTACGAGATCCCGGCCGTCCGCAAGGGTGGCGCGCCCTTCTCCGCCGCCGTTTCTGCTGCCGTGATGAAGGACCGCTACGGTGGCGTCCTTGGAACCATCTTCTACATCCGCGACCACTCGGGCGTGCGCGAGATCGAAGACGCCCTCCGCCGGAACAACGCGCAGCTGAACCATCTCGTCTCGGAATTGGACCACCTTGCCCGCCACGACCAGCTCACCGGCCTCCTCCATCGCGGGAGCGCCGTCGAGGCCGCCGAGGACGCGCTCCTCGCTTCGGGCCTCGAACGGCAGCCGTTCGGCGTCGCCCTGTTCGACCTGGACCACTTCAAGCTGGTGAACGACTCCTACGGCCACCTCGTCGGCGACCGCGTGCTGGCGACGCTCGCCGGCATCATGCGGCGCACGGCCCGGGCCAACGACATCGTCGGGCGCTTCGGTGGCGAAGAGTTCGTCGCCTTCCTCCCCGGCGCGGATCTCGAGGCCGTCTCCGGGTTCGCCGAACGCGTGCGCTGCGCCATCGAACAGCTCCCGCTGACCATCAACGACGACATCCACGTCGCGATCACCGTGTCGGCCGGGGTGGCCGCCCTGCCCTCCTGTGCCGATAGCTTGAACGACGCCCTTCGCGTTGCCGACGACCGGCTCTACGCCGCCAAGCGAGCGGGCCGTAACAGGGTGGTGAACCACGACAGTACCGAACGCAGGAGTGCCGCATGACGACCGACCCGACGTCGCTGAACATCGACGCCCGCAACCGCCTGCGGTTGATCGTCAACCGCACCACTGACCTCACTCCGTTGAAGAGCGTGGCCACCAAGGCGATCCAGCTCGCCGAGGACGAGCGCTCCGCCGCCATGGACCTCGCGACGGTCATCAGCTCGGACCAGGCGCTGACCTCCAAGCTGCTCAAGCTCTCGAACTCCGCCTACTACGGCTATGCCCGCCGCATCTCCAACGTCCGCGAAGCCGTCATTCTGCTCGGCATGCGGACCGTCCGCTCCGTCGCCATCTCGTCGGCGATCATCGAAGCGTTCCGCGTTCCGGAGCTTGAGCGCGGTGGGTTCGACCAGGACCTCTTCTGGGCCCACTCCGTCAGCGTTGGCCTCGTCGCCGAGCTCATCGCCCGCGAAACCCGGATAGCACGGCCAGAAGACGCCTTCACTGCCGGCGTCCTCCACGATGTGGGCAAGCTCGCCATGATGCTCGCCGAGCCGCAGCTTTTCGGCGAGGTCGTCGACCTGGTGCACCACGAGGACATGAAGTACCGCGATGCCGAACTTGCCGTCTTCGAAATCGGGCACGAACACGTCGGCTCCCGGCTCAGCCAGCGCTGGAAGTTCCCCGAGTCGCTGACCGCCGCCATCCGCGATCACCACCCGGCGAAGGGCGTCCACGGCATCTCCTCGATGGGCGCCCCCGTTGCCGCCGCCGACCTCGCCTGCAACCGGGAGGGACTCGCCTGTGGCTTCGACTTCACGAAGGACGAGGCGCGGCGGGCCGTGGCCGCCCTCCCTCCCGCCGTCGACATCGCTATCGGCAAGGTCCACGGCGGCATGGCTACGGTCGAAGAGAAGGCGCGAGCCTTCCTCCTCCATGTGACAGCGCGCCCGCCGAAGTGGTACGCACCCCACCGCGGCGAAGACGCCTCAACAAGCGATCCGACACCAGAAGCCGGCGCGGCCTGATGTTCCGCCACCTCCCAGCCGATATCCGTTAGTGAGGACAATGTATGAAGCGGACTAAGCAGCAGGCCGCCACACCGGAACAGCCGGGCACTGACATGCGTAAGCACGTCCTTCGCGCCGCGCTGCTCGTGGGCTGGGGCGTCGTCCTGGCCGTCCAGGTCGCCGGCACCCTTCGCAACCCGTCGACATCGAACCTGGTCGTCTCGGCGGCGTTCTTCTGCCTCTTCGCGGTCGTCAACGCGAACCTCTTCCTCATGGGCTGGTTGGGCGGCAGGAGTTGGCGCAGGGTCTCGAACAAGCTCCACGGCGCCGCCTATCTCAGCGAATTCCACAACCTGCCGAACCGGAACTATGTGCTCGCCGAGCTGCGCCGCGAGATGCCGCGCGCCCGCGCACACAACGCTCCCTTCGTCCTCATCCAGCTCTCACTCGAGAACATCGAACAGGTGCGCGAGCGCCGCGGCGAGGACTTCGCCGACCGTGGCGTGAATGCCCTCGTCGAAGTGCTGAAGCGCCTCACGCGCAGCTCCGACTTCCTGGCCCATCTCGGCGGCGCCCGCTTCTGCGTGATGCTCGTCGAATGCACGCTCGAGCAGTCGTACATCTACCTGAAGCGCGTACCGGGGACGATCTCGGTGAGCGACGGCCACCAGATGCTGGACCTCGCAGTCACCGCCCGCGTCCACCAGTACGATCTGGAGTCGCTCTACGCGACCGACGTGCTCCGGGACCTGGAAGAGATGAAGCCGCTCCGCCGCCGCGAGCAGCCGCGCATGGACTCGCTCGCGGCCTAGGCCTTGTGTCCGGCGTATCCCGCCGACTCGCCGATCCGGTGCAGCTTCAGGAAGTTCGTCGTGCCGTGGGCGCTCACCGGCAGGCTTGCCACCACCACTACTTCTTCGCCCTCGGCCACGTGCCTGCCTGCGGTCAGCAGGTGGTCGACCGAGCGCAGCAACTCCTCCGATGAACCGACCAGGTCGCTGCGCAGCGGGATCACCCCGCGCGCGAGCGCGAGCCGGCGCGTCACCACCTCGTGCGGCGAGATCGCGTAGATCGGCGCGTTCGGGTGCACCTTGCTGAGCAGGAGCGCCGTGTAGCCGCTGTTCGTGAAGCAGACAACCGCCTTCATGTTCACGTCCGATTCGACGATGCGGCGCGCTGCCAGCGCCACCACCAGCGAGTGGTCGTCGGTCTCCGACGGCGTCATCACGTCGCGTTCGAACTCCGCCGTCGCCGCCTCCGCCCGGCGGATGATGCGGTCCATCATCGCGACCGCCTCCACCGGGTACTTTCCGATGGCGGTTTCGCCGCTGAGCATGAGCGCGTCGGCAAGTTCCCAGACCGCGTTGGCGACGTCCGAGGCCTCGGCGCGAGTCGGCCGCGGCGAGTCGATCATCGATTCGAGCATCTGCGTCGCCGTGATCACCGGGATCTTGTAGCGCCCCGCGGCGGCGATGATGTGCCGCTGCTGGACGGGGACATCCTCGGGAGGCAGCTCCACGCCCAGGTCCCCGCGCGCCACCATCGCCCCGTCGGCCTCGGCGAGGATCGCGTCCAGGTGCTCCACCGCCTGCCGGCGTTCGATCTTCGCGACGATCGGCACGTCCGCCCCGTGGCTCGCGAGGAAGTCGCGCGTCCGCTCGATGTCGTGTGCGTCGCGCACGAAACTCAGGCCGAAGTAATCCACCCCCGCCTTGAGTCCAGCCACGATGCATTCCATGTCCCGTTCCGTCAGTGCCGGGGCGGTCAGGTTCGTCGCCGGGAAGCTCACTCCCTTGTGCGCCGTAAGCAGCCCGCCGGTCAGGATTCGGCAATCGAGCCCTTCAGGGCTCGACCTCAGGACTTCGAGCTCGATCTTCCCGTCGTCGAGGAGGACGCGCTCACCCGCCATCACATCTTCGGTCAGCGCGGGGTATTCCACCGGCAGGAGTCGCTCGGGGCCGGCCACATCCTGGTTCGTCAGCCGGATCTCCCGCCCGGCAACCAGTTCCAACGCCCGCCCGAATTCGGTCTCGCCGGTGCGCAACTTGGGGCCGGACAGGTCCATCAGCACGGCCACGGGCTTGCCGATGTGCCCCGCCACCTCCCGAACCAGCGCCACCGCCTCCGAGTGGCTCTCGAGCGTCCCGTGGCTGGTGTTCAGCCGGACGACGTCCATCCCGGCGCGGATCATTGCCGCGATGGTCTCCGGGTGGAGCGAGGCAGGCCCGAGGGTACAGACGATCTTCGTGCGGCGCATTGCTGGCAGTGTAGCAACTGCTCCCGCATGGCCGGCTTTCGCCTACACTGGGCAACGTGCCCATGAAAGACGGCCGCCTGAAGGCGCGCGAGTGGCTGTTCTACACCGAAGACCTCGCGCTCGCCGCGCTGCAGGAATCGGTGCCCCGCCCCCAGCGCCGTGTGATGTGGACCATCCTCCAGTTCTACTGGGATACGCCCGCCGCCCACTTCGAACTGCAGCCACAGCCCTCGCGCTCGCTCATCGAGGTGGGGCTCCACTTCGAGAGCCACGCCGAGCAGAACGAGATCTGGTCGGCGCGCGTGGCGGCCCATGCCGCCGAGATCCATTCGGTCCTTGGCGATGCGTGGGAACTCGAAGTGTGGACCGCAAGCTGGCGCCGCCTCCACCGCGTCTACCACTTCGAACACCTGACTGGCGCGCTCGGCCGCGAAGTTGCCGCCGAATGGGCCAGGGCCATCTCCCTGCTCTGGCCCTTCGCCCACGCGACGCTCGAATCCCCGGCGCCGGACCTGTCCGGTTCCCTGCTCGCGGCCTCGGCCCGGTAGCCGGGTCGGGGCGCGGCGTTTGCCAGCGTTCCGGGCGCGGGCCAGAATCCCCGCGATGTCCGATACCGTCCGCTGCTCCGACCTGAATTTGCCGCTCACCATCCGCCGCGACGCCTACGGTGTCGCCCACATCGAGGCGCAGACCGAACACGACGCGTGGTTCGGCCAGGGCTTTGCCGCCGCCCACGACAGGCTCTGGCAGATGGAGTACGACAGGCGGCGAGCCGTCGGGCGCTGGTCCGAAGCCGCGGGCCCGGCCGGACTTGCTGCCGACCGTCTTGCCGTCAGGCTCGGCCTCGAATCAGCGGCGAAGGCGGACCTCGAGGCAATGGCTCCCGAGGTCCGCGCGATGTTCGAAGCGTACGCGCGGGGCGTGAACGCCTACCTCGCGACGAACCCGGCTCTGCCGCCGGAATACGCGCTCACCGGCCTCGCGCCGGAACCGTGGGAGCCGTGGCACTCCTTGGCGCTCTTCAAGATCCGCCACATCCTCATGGGCCTCTGGCAGTGGAAGGTCGCGTGCGCGGGCGTGTTCGCGCGCGTCGGCCCCGAGAACGCCCTCGCCCCAGGCGCCGCCACGCGGGTGT
>CALMIW010000388.1 GCA_937864275.1 uncultured Dehalococcoidia bacterium | reverse complement strand
GCTCTCCAGCGCGTGTACGGCTTCGTTGATTTCGTCGATCTTGAACCGGCGGGTAACAAGCGCGTCGAGGTCCCGGTCTCCTTCGGCGTACCCGCGCAGGAACATCGGGAAGTCCCGGTCCGGCCGGCAGCTGCCGCCGATGCTGCCGATGTACTTCTTCTCGTTGATCAGGAGGTCGCGCGCGTCGAGTTCGACCGGTGTCGTCGGCACCCCGACGAGGACGGCCATCCCGCCCGTGCGGCTGCCGAGCACGCCGTTCCGCGCCGCCGGGAGGATCTGCTCCATCGTCTTCCGCACGCCGATGCAGTCGAAGGCGAAGTCCGCCCCGAAGATGGCCGCGCCGGCCCCGTCGGTCTTCCGCGTCAACTCGCGGATGGCTTCGACCGGGTCCACGCGCGAGGCGTTGACTCCGTGCGTCGCACCGAACTTCATCGCGAAGGCGAGCTTCTCGTCATCGAGGTCCACCGCAATCACGGGGTCGGCTTCCACCACCTTCGCCGCCGCAATCGCGCTCAGGCCCACGCCACCGACGCCGAAGACCGCCACGCTCTGGCCCTTCTGCACGCCCGCGGTGTAGTAAACCGCCCCGGCACCCGTCATCACCGCGCAGCCGATGATCGCCGTAACGTCCTTGCGATGGTTTCCCGGCGTGCGGACCACGTACTGCTCGTCCGCTACGGTCACGTCCGCCCAGGTGAACGAACTCGTCGTCTTCGCGACCGAACCGTCGGCGAGCTGGAGGTCCACGCCGTCCGGGCGGCGGGAGGCGTTCTCCCCATCGCGCGGCACCCAGGTGACCATCACGTCGTCCCCTTCTTTCAGGTGCGTGACTTCGCGGCCCTTCGCGACGACGACGCCGGTCGATTCGTGGCCGAGTATGACCGGCGTCGTCCGCGGCCGGTGGATCTGGTGGAGCTGCGAGTGGCAGACGCCCGAGGCGTGCTGCTTGACGACCACCTGGTACGGCCCCGGGTCTGGTATACGGACGGACTCAACCTTCAACGGGTCGCCCAGCGTTTCGGGGACGATCACTACACGGGCATCGGTCGGCATGCGGCACCTCGGGAGGAAGTTGGCGGATTCTACGGCGCGGCGCCGCCACCTGCCTCGCCGGCCCACTCCAGCTTCACGACGCTTCCGTCGAACCAGGCGATCGCCGCCTGGCCGAACTCGCGGGCGATCGCCAGCGCGGCGCCGAGAGGGTGACGCCGAAGGCGGCGAACGACGGCTCTACGTGGTCGCCGGATACGTCGCGCCCGCGGCCGGGGAGGACCTTGTGGCCCGCCTCCGCCAGGCGGCGTTCGAGCGCCGCATTCCGCCGTTCGTTTTCGGCGGGTGAGGGGCGGCAGGCTCCGGGGTTGTACGCGGTGATGAGCGCAAACGCCTGGCCGGCGAGCCGGGGGATGGCCTCGCCAATGCGGAACGCGATCCTGCCGCCGGGCACGTCGACCTCGTACACGGCGGCGAGATACAGGCTCTGCAGGGACTGGCGGAGGTCGTCCATGGGCTCGGCGGGCCATGCTACCCGACGCCCTCGGATGCCGCGCTTGCGCTGCCGCGCCGGCGCCTGGGACCGCATCGCCGCTACGACGGTCCTTGCTGGCCCGGTATCAGCGGACTGCGTAACCCCTCCGGATTGTCGAAACTTCTAGAACAATGACCGGGGTAAACCCTGCTCCCGCCGCCTCCATCGCTACCGACCCGGACGTCGCGCAGCGCCGCCACGCCCGGACCGAAGCCACGATTGTGCTGCTCCAGACCGCGGTCGCCGTGGCGTTTATCGCCGGCGCCTATGCCGGGCTCTTCCATGTGGCCTCGCCCATCCGCGAGATCACGGCGGCCTGGCTCTGGCTGTATCACGTCTGGCTGACCGTCTACTCGTTCAAGTACCGCGTGCACGGGCAGTCCCTCGCCTGGGTCGAACCGCTCATACCGCTCCTCGACCTCTCCTGCGCGACCGCCGTCTACATCTCCCTGGGCGACCCTGTCTCGCCGGTTTGGGCGATCTACCTCTACGCGCTCATCGGCTACTCCCGGCGGTACGAAGGGCGCGGCTACCTCGCCGTCTCCGGGTACACGATCCTGAACCTCCTCGTCGGCTGGCTCGCGATCGGCAACCCCAAGCCCGCCCAGTTCTTCATCATGCTCGTGATTTCGGTGGCGGTGATGACCCTCGCCTCCCCCTTTTCCGAGAGTTGGCGCGAGGCCGCACGGCGCGGGCCCACCCCCGCCAAAACCGCCCCGCTCCCCGGGCTGGCGACCCGCCGCACCTTCTTCGAACGCCTCGCCCAGGCCGGCAGGATGCCGCTCAGCATCCTCATGCTGGACCTGGACCACTTCAAGAAGCTCAACGACGAGTTCGGCCACCTTCGAGGCGACGAAGTGCTGAGGGCGGCCGCCGCCGCCATGGCCAGCAGCGTCCCCTCCACCGCGATCACGGCGCGTTTCGGCGGCGAAGAGTTCATCGTCGCCCTCCCCGGCATCGATGCCCGCCAGGCCGGCGTCTTCGGCGAATCCATCCGCCAGAGCATCTCCGCCGCGACGCCGACGACTGTCTCCATCGGGTGTACCGTGCTCCGCCCGTTCGAGACCATCGACCAGGCGATCCGGCGCGCGGACGAGTTGCTCTACGTCGCGAAACGCCAGGGACGTGACCGCGTCGCCAGGGATGCGTTCGAACGTTACGCGGCCTGAGCGGGGGTTCCCCCGCCGCGTAGAATCGCGCCATGCAAAGCCCCACCGATTTCGAACAACGCGGCCCCATCGGCATCCTCACGCTCAATCGCCCGGAGCGTCTCAACGCCATCGACAACGAGATGTTGAAGTCGCTGCGCGCCTTCTTCGATGCGCGCAAACGAGACTTCGCCACCCGCATCATCGTCGTCACCGGCGCGGGCCGCGGCTTCTGCGCCGGCCTGGACCTCAAGGCGGAGAACGACGCATGGCAGCCCGGTGTCGGCCCGGTCGCCAACCTCATGACGTTCCAGGAAGACATCGCGGAACTCATGGTGAAGATGCGCGATTGCCCCCAGCCGATTATCGCCGCCGTCAACGGCCCGGCGACCGGGGGCGGGCTCTCGATCGCGATCGCCTCGGATATGCGCATCGGGACCGAGAATGCGCGTTTCGCCTGTTCCTACCTGAACCTGGGACTGGGAGGCGCCGACGTCGGTTCCTCGTACTTCCTGCCCAAGCTCGTGGGCGCCGCAAACGCCGCCGACATGCTCTATTCCGGCCGGATCGTGGATGCCGCCGAGGCGAAGGCCATGGGCCTGCTCACCCGGATCGTCGGCCACGACGAGCTGCTCCCCGCGGCCCTTGCCATCGCCGACGGGATTCTGCGCAAGGCGAGCCCGCTGGGCCTTCGGCTCACCAAGCAGGTACTCAACGAAACCGTGAACGGCATACCCCTGGAGACCGCGCTCAAGCTGGAAAACCGCAACCAGGCCCTTGCCGCCCAGACCGCGGACGCCGCCGAGGCCCGCCGCGCCTGGTTCGAAAAACGGGACCCCCAGTGGCGCGACGCCTGAAGCGACGGGTTCGTCCCGGGTAAACACCGCCCGCCCGCTGGAACAATCGCGGCCCTCCCGGCGTCTTGTGCGCCATGGCAGATGCCAGGAGGGATCACATGCGTTCGTCATTTCTCGCCATGGCCGGTGCGATGCTGCTCTCGGCCGCGGCAGTGCTTTCCAGCACCAGCAACGCCAACGCCTGCGCCGGGCTGATCGGCTCGAACGGGGCCGTGAACCTCGGCCGCACCACAACGCTTGCCGCCTACCACAACGGCGAAGAGCACTACGTCACCTCGTTCGAGTTCCAGGGCGCCGGGGGCGGCGAATTCGGCACCCTCATCCCGCTCCCCGGCGTCCCTTCGAACGTCGAACGCGGCGGAGCCTGGACACTCCAGCGTCTCCAGCGAGAGACGAACCCGGTCTTCTTCAGCGCGGTTGCGTCCGCCGCCCTCGAAGACGGCGCCGGGCGGAAGGCCGAGGTACTCATCGAGAAGCGGATCGACGCCCTCGATATCACCGTCCTCAAAGGGGGCGGCCCGGCCGTCGCCGAGTGGGCGCAGGCCCACGGGTTCCGGCTCTCGCCCGACGCACCCGAGGTCCTCGACTTCTATGCCCGGCGGAGCCCGATCTTCCTCGCCGCCGTCTTCGACGGCGATGCCGCCGCCGAACGCGGCCAGCAGGCGGGCGACGGCACCCCGGTCCACCTCACCATCCCGACGGACAACCCGTGGGTGCCGCTACGCATCCTCAGCCTCGGCAAACAGTCCGCCGATTCGGTCGAGGCCGATGTCTTTCTCCTCACCGACGAACGGCCGCGCATTCTGCCCGGCGTCCGGTCGGGACTGGTGAAGACGCACAGCGAATGGGCCAGCGACCTGCTCCTCGCCGACCTGCGCTCCGACGCCGGGATGGCCTGGGTACCCGAAAGGGCGTGGCTGACGAAACTCAGCATCAATGCCCGCGCCGGCGACCTCACGTACGACCTGGCGGTCGATGCCGACGGGGACGAACGGCCCTCCGCTGTTGCCGCCGGACTGGAAGCGCCAAAGCCCGCGGCCGTTGCCGCGCTCCCGATCGAGGATGGCAACGGGCTCGCGGCGACGCTCGCCTTGCTCGCCGTGATCGGCGCCGCCATTCTCGCCGCCGGCATCCTGCTTGCCCGCATCAACGCTTCGGGACGGGCTGCCCGGTGATTCGCCAGGTCCGCATCGCGGCGCTCGGGCTCGTCGCCGCCCTCCTTGCCACGGCCGCTGTCGTCGTGGTCTCGGCGGGCGGCGGGGGACCCCCCCCCGCGGCCCCCCTCACCCCCCGCACCCCCCCTTCCACGTTCACCGCGCCCGCGGGCCCCCCCCCCCCCCGCGCGCCCCCCCCCTTCGTCCTCGCCAACGAGGACCCCATCGAACACGAGTGGATCGTCGGCGACGACGCGACCCACGCCCGCCACCGCACCGGCATGGAGCCGTACCACGACCAGGTGCCGACCGAAGTCTCCCTCAGCCCGTACGAGACCAGGACGACGGTCGTCAAGTTCGATACGCCGGGAGAGTACGTTTATGTCTGCCACCTCCCCGGCCACGAGGAGTACGGCATGAGCGGGATCATCCGGGTGGTCGCAGCACCGGAGTGACAAATCCAGCACCTGTCCGTTGGTCTAGTTGCGGTTACGCGCAGGCGGGGCGCCGATTGTTCACTTCTAGCGAACAATTATTATCTCCCTTCACCCTTCGCTCGGACACGAAGGATTTCAGGAGACCGCATGCAGCCTGCCGGACCCGTGACCCCGCTGAGCGAAACGCTCGATAACCGGCAGAAGTGGCTCCTCCTCGGCAGCCTCATGGTCTGCCTCTTCGTTGGAGCGCTCGACCAGACCGTCGTCTCCACGGCAACGCCGAAGATCCTCGCCGACAGATCGGAAGAGCACACGTCTGAACTCCAGTCACGTGGCCTTATCTC
>CALMIW010000387.1 GCA_937864275.1 uncultured Dehalococcoidia bacterium | reverse complement strand
CCCATGTAGAGCGCCAGGTTCGGCTTCTGCATCGCCAGCAGCGCCTTCACGCCGTCGCCGATTGCTACGGTGCATCCCGCCGCGATGTCGAAGTCCTTGTACGACTTGCCGTTTCCGGCGCGCCTGAAGCCCTCCTCCAGCGATGGCCGGAAGAGGTCCACCCGCTTTGGCGAGAACCAGATCGGCAGCCAGCCGTCGGCCAGTTCGGCCGTGTTCCGGATGTTGATCGGCCCCATCGTCGCCAGGTACACCGGCAGCTGACGCCCGTGGAGGATGCTCTTCAGCGGCTTGCCGAGCCCGGTTGCCCCCGGGCCCATGTACGGCAGCTGGTACTCCTGGCCCTGGTACGACACGGGTTCTTCCCGCGCCCAGATCTTTCGCAGGATCTCGACGTACTCGCGCGTCCGTGCGGCCGGTTTCCCGTACGGCACGCCATGCCACCCCTCCACCACCTGTGGCCCGCTGAGGCCCAGGCCAACCAGCGCGCGCCCGCCGGAGATCGCGTCCAGGGTCGACATCGTCATCGCGCACATCGCCGGCGTGCGGCCGGGGATCTGCATGATGCTCGTCCCGAGCTTGATCTTCGTCGTCAGCGCCGCGATGTACGCCAGCGGAGTGACCGCATCCGAGCCATAGGCCTCGGCTGTCCAGATCGAGTCGTAGCCGAGGCGCTCCACCTCGTGGACGAAATCCATATCGATGCGCATGGACGCGCCGGAATAGCCGATGCCGGTTGCGAGTTTCATCGTACGAGTCCCTTAGTTGCTGTGGTTAGGCTTACGCCGAGAATCGGTAGCCCTTCCCGCGGATCGTTTGAATCTGATCCGCGGTGCCCAGCACGTCCCGCAGTTTACGTCGAAGGTTGCTCACGTGTGCGCGGACGAGCGTGCTCGCGCCGGCCGCGTCGTGGTACTGCCACACATCGACGAGCAGGTCGCGGGGGTGCAGGATCTCCCCCTCGTGCTCCATCAGGTAGGCCAGGAGCGTCGCCTCGATGTTCGTGAGGTGTGCCTCTTTCAGCCCGGAGCGCAGCGTATTCGAAGACAGGTCAAGGTCGATTCCCGGCTCGCGCCCGTCGCGCCTCGGGTGGCCGATGCGCTCGCGTAGTGCCTCGCCCAGGGCCTCAATCGGGAACGGCTTCTTGATGACCGCCCCTTCGATGCGGAAGTGCGGGCGGCGCGCGCCTTTGTGCAGCAGGTACACCATCGCGGGCGCGCTCGAGCGGTAGGCCGTTGCCACCCACTGGTTGAACTGGGCGAAGTTCGCACCCTCTTCCCCACGCGGCAGGCCCTGGACGTCGGTGACGATCGCATCGTGGCGGTAATCCGCCAGGTGCGCGATCGCGGAGTCGTAGGTTCCCGCTGTAGCGGTGTCATACCCCCGGTCGCGAAGGTACTCGGTCACCGTGGCCCGCATTCGTGGTTCTCGACTGATAACGAAAACGGATGTCATTTCACGTCCGGAGATCGGTGTGGGGCGAAGCGTCTCGGGATCTTGGTGACGTGGGCTAACCGTGTCAAGCAATTTCGTGGCCCCCTGCGAACATAAGCGCGTGAAGTTCTCGCGGCAGCAACGGAATGGCGGCGGAACGGACACAAACAGCCGGGGGCGTGGCCTTCGTGCGCTGAACCACCAGGGTCGAACTCGGGGAGATGCTACTCCGAGCGAGTCAATTCGTATGTTACGTCCTGGATGCCCTTGATCCGGGCACGGACGAGTCGCTGGCTGCCCTCGGTCTCCACCCACGCGTATTGCGTCACCGACGCCGTGCGTATGCGGACCTTCCAGGCCGTGAACTCTCCCAACGGGACACGAACCCGCTCCTTTCCCTCGACAAGAATATCGACGGTGAAGGTCTGGCCCGTGCCCGCGCTCACGTTCTGGTACG
>CALMIW010000386.1 GCA_937864275.1 uncultured Dehalococcoidia bacterium | reverse complement strand
ACCAGTTCGAAGCCCTGCCGCAGGAGACGGTCGAGGATGGAAGCGCCATCCCTCGTCGGGCCGACGAAGACGGTTCGGCCGTTCCACCGCTTTGGGCCAGAACGCGAGCTGACGTCGGCAGCTTGCATCACGAAGTCGATCGCGTGCCCCCGTGACAGTAGCTCCTGGCCGAAGAGCACGTCCACGTCCACACGATGGGTCGGGTACGACTCGTTCGCGAACACGAGCAGGCGGATCGGGCGTTTGGCCATATAGCGCAATCCCGGCCGAACCGGCGCGTCAGTCAGCCCGCTCGTCCGATCGCCGCCTCATTCCGCCTTCGCGGTGGTCCTGCTGAAACGGATCGGTACGTTGAGGTACTGAAGTCGCTTCGCCTCGTTGCGTCCGCGGGTAACGGTCGCGAGGATCAGGCCGCAAGCAAGGCTCAGGAAACCGAGCAGCATCAGGCCCATCGACAACACGGCCGTGGGCAGGCGAGGGACCAGGCCCGTCGCCAGGTACTCCTGCAGTACCGGCAAAGCGAGTGCCAGTGCAAGGACGGTGAGCAGCGCTGCGGCCCAGGAGAAGAACTCGAGAGGCTTCTCTTCCCGGATGAGGCGCATGATCAGCCTCATGATGCGGATTCCGTCCGGAATCGTGCGCAGCTTGCTCGAAGAGGCCGGCGGACGTTCTCGGTACTTCGTGGGCACTTCGCCGACCGGTGCACGCAGTTGCAGTGCGTGCACCGTCAGCTCCGTCTCGATCTCGAAGCCGGTGGCCAGGGCCGGGAACGACTTGACGAACCGGCGCGACATGATGCGGTAGCCCGATAGCATGTCCTTGAAGCGGGCGCCAAAGAACCAGGCAACCAGGCTGCTCAGC
Source organism: uncultured Dehalococcoidia bacterium (assembly GCA_937864275.1). Lineage (GTDB taxonomy): Bacteria > Chloroflexota > Dehalococcoidia > Tepidiformales > Tepidiformaceae > Amarobacter. The sequence goes on along the minus strand of CALMIW010000386.1, from coordinate 2,250 downwards.
ATGACGTTGCCGAAGTGATGCCCCAGGCGATAGGCCTCCTGTGACGTCTCGATTCGAGCCCCGTTGACCATGTCGAGCGATTCTTCGAGGAGCTTCTGGATCAGTTGCGGCGCCGCACTTGCGTCGTAGGTGTCGTCCCCATCGACGAGGACGTACACGTCCGCCTCGATGTCGGCGAACATCCTCCGCATCGCGTTTCCCTTGCCCTTCAGTGGCTCCGAGCGCACTACCGCGCCTGCTTCGCGGGCGACCCGAACGGTGTCGTCGGTGGAGCCGTTGTCATAGACGAAGATCACCGCGTCGGGCAGGGCCTTGCGGAAATCCGCGATCACCTGAGCGATGGCCGCCTGCTCGTTCAGGCAGGGCACCATGACGGCTATCTCGGGGCGATGGGATTCGGGCATGCGTTCCATTTCTTGTCCGTCGCGGCACGGCGACCAGTCGTGAATGCTAGCATTTGACTCTCCTCGGGGCACTGTGACATGAGTCGCCACTTCGTCCATCGGCTGGCAGTTCTTGTCTGTGGCGTGACCGCTGCAGCACTCTGGATCGGGCCTTTCCTCGGGCGCGTCGACCTGTTCGAGGACGACGCTGCGCAGCACATCTTCTGGCTCTACCGTTTCGCGGATCCGGCGCTGTTCTCGGACGACCTGACGGCCCGCTTCTTCAGCCTGCCGTCGACGGCCCCAGCCGGGTATCGCGCCCTGTATGCCCTCCTGGCGCCTCGCTTCGACGTGTTGCAGGCCGGCGAGGTCCTTGCGGCGGGGCTGTTCCTGGCTTCTTTGGGGCTCGCCCGGGGCAACGGCAGGGGGGGGGGGCCCCCGGGGCGGCGCGGGGTGGGGGGGGGGCTTTCTGTCCTTTCCGATGCCATCAGCACGCTGGCGTTGCAGCGCAGTTTTGCGCTACCCATCACGCTCCTGATGCTATGGGCCATGCTAGGCAGGCGGCCCGCCTGGGTGTGCGCTGCGTGGATCCTGGCGGCCTTGATGTACCCCGTGATCATCGTCGTCCTCGGCCTCGCCGCCGGCGGAGCGCTGCTGTTCGTGATGCTGCGCGACCGGCGATGGTCGCCGGCGCTGAACTGGTACCTGCCAGGCGGGGCCGTGGCGATCGGTATCGTCTTGGCGGGCCTGGGCATGCCAGACGACATCGGCCCGGCGCTGGACGGTACGCAGGCGATGGCCATGCCCGAGTTCGGCCCGAAGGGCCGGCTGCAATTGGTGTTCGGAGGGCTGATCTCGGACACGTTCCACAATCATCTGCTCGGACTGGGTTGGTCGCCCCGCGTTTTCCTGGTCGTTGCCGCCGCGACACTGCTGGTGGTCGCCGTCGGGCGGACGCGGGGCGTTCGAGTCCCGGCGCCCGCGTGGTTCCTGCTGGCGAGTGGCTTGCTGGTGTGGTGGCTGGCCCGGCAGGTACTGTTCGATCTGTACTTGCCGAACCGACATTCGCGATGGTCTTTCGCCGCGTATGCCGTGGCGGTCATTCCGTTGGCTGGTGTGGTCGGCTGGCGAGTCATCGAGCCTTACCTCGGATCGCAGGACGCCGTCCGGCACCGCGCCGCCCGCTGGGCGGTTGCGGCGGTCGGTCTCCTGTTCGTCGTCGCACGCTACCTGCCAGCGGCGGAGCGCGAATGGTCGAAGCCGGTGGACACGGACATGGAACGGGCCTACGCGTTCATCTCGACGCTGCCGGCCGACACCCTGGTCGCGGCGCAGCCGGACGTTGCCAATTTCATTCCTCTACGCTCGCATCGTGCGGTGCTCGCCTCGACGGAGACTTCGCTTTCGTTCATGCGCGGATACTACGAGGCGCTGGTGCCGCGGCTGCGCGCGTCATTGCGGGCGACGTATGCGGTCCGGTGGGAATCGGTCGAGGAGTCGCTTGCCCCTTACGGCGTAGACGTCTATGTATCCGCTCCAGCCGCCTGGTCCGGCGCTGACTACTACGCGCCATTCGATGAACTCACGAGCGGGCTGCGGCGAACTGCTGGAACCCGGCCGTTCATCCTGCAGGTGCCTCCGGAGGAACGGGTGATGTTCCGATCCGGTGACGTCTTCGTCGTGCGAATCGGTGACGAACGTGGCGCCGTGGCCGCGGGGGCGCAGTCGCCGTGAGCCCAGCGAGGTCGGTAGACGCGAGTTCGCCACAGTCCGTCCTGTTCACGGCCCCGGCTTCATGGGCTTCCAGCAGTCTGCTGGCAATGGCAACCGCGGTACTGATGCTCGCGCTGGTTCGCAACGTACTGGC
>CALMIW010000385.1 GCA_937864275.1 uncultured Dehalococcoidia bacterium | reverse complement strand
ATAAGCGAGCGCGGGAAAACTTCGCGGCTGGATTGATGCGCATGGACGAAGGGCGCGGCGCGATTGGCCTCGACCCGAACGAGGGGAAGCCGCTGTTCTTCGTGGCAACCACGGGCGTGCTGACGCCGCTGGAGCGGCTGGGTGAAGAGCCAGAGCCACCGGCACCACCGCCGGCGCTGGCACCGGAGGAGCCCGCCGAAGCTATCGCCGCGCACTTCCGCGCCGCGTTCGCGCAGATCGAAGCGCCGAGGGTGGGCAGGCCGAAACTCTTGGCCGACCCTGGGGCGCGGGCGACCTATGAGAAAGCCGTGAGTTACCGCACGAAGCACCCGACGCGGAGTTGGCTGGAGGTGGCGACCGAGGTTGGCATCAGCGAGCGACAACTGCGGCGGTATCGGGATGCGTTCGAAGGGAATGCCCCGAAGGAGCCGGAAGAGAAGCCGACGAACATCCAGGCGCAGTCGGAAGCGGCCGCGGCGCTGATTCGCGCAGGGTTCGACCCGGGCGCGGTACTCACTGCGGTCGGCCTGCCATCCATCCCGCATCGGCCCATTACCCCGCCCCAGGAACCGCCGATTACGGTGAACGTTGAAATGCCAGCCGTCCAGATCACGAATGAGCCGGCGAGGAAAGTCACCAAGCACATCACCCGCGACGAAAACGGCAACATCCAAACCATCGAGGAGGGATAGATGGCTGGACTCGTACCCAACGCGGGCGAAGAAATCGCGCTCGACCGATTCCTGAAGACCTCGGACGAAACGCTGAAGCTGTACGTCAACGACTACACCCCGGTCGAAGGCTCGGTTGCGGGCGACTTCACGGAGATGTCCACGCAGGGCTACGCGGCCAAGACGCTCACGGCGGCATCGTGGAGTTCCGGTGCCTACGCGCAGCAGACCTGGACGTTCGACGGCACGGGCGGTAGCCCCATCGTCTACGGCTACTTCGTCATCGACGCGGGCACCGGCGTCATCATGTTCGCGGAACGCTTCGGCACCCCGCCAACCATCGTCAACAACGGCGACCAAATCAAAGTTACCCCGACTGTGACGGGGGATTAGGAGAATCCAATGGCTATCTACTCACTCGCACAGCGCACCACCGTTACCACCATCGCGGCCGCATCCCACGCGTTCCGCAGCCCGG
>CALMIW010000384.1 GCA_937864275.1 uncultured Dehalococcoidia bacterium | reverse complement strand
AATACACGCGTGGCTGGCTGCGGCATCTCGTCATCCCGGAGCAGCCGGACCTCGGCGACCTCATGCGCGAACTCTCTGCCCTCGAACGCCTCGAGCGCATCCGGTTCCTCACGTCCTACCCGAAGGACATGACGCATCGCATCCTCGAAGCCATTGCCGAGCTCCCCAGGGTGATGGAGTGCTTCTCCCTCCCGGTCCAGGCCGGCAGCAACCGCGTGCTCGAGTCCATGCGCCGCGGCTACACGCGCGAGGAGTACCTGGAGAAGATCGCCGAGGTCCGCGCCCTCATGCCCAACGCCGGCATCACCACCGATGTGATCGTCGGCTACCCCGGCGAGAGAGAGGAAGACTTCGAAGAAACCTGCTCCCTGCTCGAAGAACTCCGCTTCGACAAGGTCCACGTCGCCGCCTATTCACCGCGTCCCGGCACCATCGCCTGGCGAAAGATGGAGGACGACGTGCCGGCCGAAGGGAAAATGGCCCGCCCCCACCGCGTGGAAGAGATCGCAGGGCGCCTCCCCCAGGAGATCAACGCCGCCTACGTCGGCACCACCCAGGAGATCCTCGTCGAAGGCGTCCGCAACGAGCAGCCCTTCGGCCGGACCCGCACCGGCAAGCTCGTCCACCTCGATGCGCCCGCCCGCGTCGGCAGCATGGTCCAGGTTCACATCGAACACGCCGGAGCCTTCTCCCTCCGGGGCATGCCCGCCGACTCGCTCGCCCTGGTCTAGTTCTCCGCCCAGTCGATTGTCACGGCGCTCGCTTCGTTCGGGTCCACTCGCACGTTCAGCGCGGAGCCCTCGATCAGGAGGCTCGCGAGCGAAGACCGCACCAGCGTCGGCACTTCCACGCGGTATGGCGCTCGCCCCACCGGCTGGACTTCCAGTTCGAGCTCCAGCAGCCGCTGGTTCGCCGCAGTCGCTCCCCGGTCCCGCTTCCGCACGATCGTCGCCCGTTCCCGCACGAGGTTGGCGTCTGGCGCAGCCGCTGGTCGCGTGCCGGGTTCTTCCGCCCTCGTCGTCACGAGCGGCGCTCCCTGCTGCAGCACCTCGTCGTCCTTCATCACCGTCGCATTCCGGAGGATGTCTTCGTCGATGTTTATCCCCATCGACTTCAGGTACTCGCTCAGGCCGGCCGGGTCGGTGGGGACCTCGCCGCCCCGGCGCTGTCCCCGAAGGTCGATCACCCGCCGCTGCACGTTCACGTTCGCATTCGTCGCCGGGTCGAGTTCGATCCCGAACGGCTTCAGGAAGCTGGCCACGCTCTCCGCCGGGTCGCCGGAAGCGATACCGCCACTGATGTCCGCCATGATCCGCCGCGTCTTCCGCACCGCGAACTCGGTCACCGCCGAAGAAACCACGGCCGTCCCGATGAACGACGCCCCGAGGATGATGAACGTCGTCTTCGCTCCGGAGACGGCGCTGCTGCAATCCCCGTACTGGCAGGCCGAGTTCGTGTCCAGCCAGGTTGTCGCTGCCTCGCTCAACCCGAGCCAGAGGAACCCGATCCCGAGCGCGAGGAAGAACGCCCCCATCCCGTGGCCCATGACGCGCCCCATCGCCGACATCGCTGCTCCTCCGGGAGGTCTCCCACCTGCTAGACCGGCTGCGACGCCGGATCTTACGGTCCCCGAACCGCTACTATCCCCTCACAACGTTCGGAGGGTTCCAGTGAAGTTCGAAGATATCAAGAAAGTCGGCGTTCTCGGCGGCGGCATCATGGGCGGCGGCATCGCCCAGACCTACGCCGTCGCCGGCTACGATGTCGCGGTCTGCGACATCAACGACGACGCCATCACCGCGACGAAGCACGCTGTATTCGATGGCAAGTGGGGCATCAAGCGCGGTGTCGAACGCGGCAAGATCCCGTTCGATGACGCCGTCGCCGCCATGGCCCGGGTCAGCTTCGGCACCACCCACGCAGTCCTCGCCGATTGCGACTACGTGATCGAAGCCATCCCCGAAAAGCTCGAACTCAAGCAACAGGTCCTCGCCGACCTCGACAAGGTGGTCAAGCCCGAAGCGATCTTCGCCTCGAACACCTCCGGCTTCGTCATCCAGGAAGTCGCCCGCGATGTCTCCGAATCGCGCAAGAAGCTCTTCATCGGCATGCACTTCTCCAACCCGGTCACCACCATGCGGATGTGCGAGATCATCTACACGCCCGAGTCCACCCAGGACACCATCGATGCCGGCGTGAAGCTCGGCGAAGCCGGCGGCAAGGCCGTCTCCCTCGTGAAGGATACCCCCGGCACCTACGGCTTCCTCCTCAACCGGATCTTCGGCGCCGCAGCCCGCGAAGCTCGCGCCATCGCCGAACAGGGCATCGCCAGCAAGGAAGACATCGATAAGGCGATGATGACCGGCCGGAACTGGCCGTCCGGCTTCTTCGGCACCCGTGGCGGCATCGGCAAGGAGTGGTGAGCCGGATCGCTTAGAGCAGCATCAGCGGGTTTCGTGGAGGCAGTCCGGCAGCGACGGCGCCGGCTGCCTCCCACGTCCCCGGCGCCGTTCCCGCGTGCTGGGTGACTGCGTGGATGTCCCGCATGCATCGCTGAAGGGCGCTCTTGCGATAGTTCGATGTCCCGCCTCCGGCCAGGTACATCAGTTCCACGGCGCGGCTCGCGCTCCGTGTCGCGTTCGATGCCGCCAGGTGCATCATGTTCCGCAGCTGCAGGTCCGCGTTTCCTCCGGATTGCGCGACAACGTGCTGCGTATCCAGCCGC
>CALMIW010000383.1 GCA_937864275.1 uncultured Dehalococcoidia bacterium | reverse complement strand
CGCCGCCCTCGCCCGGCGCGGGGTCGAGCTTGTGTACGGCGGCGCGAACGTGGGCCTGATGGGCGCCATGGCCAACGCCGTCCTCGAAGGCGGCGGCCACGTGATTGGCGTGATCCCGCGCCACCTGGTGGACTTCGAGGTGGCCCACACGGGCATTCCCGACCTTCGCATCGTTGAATCGATGCACGAGCGGAAGGCGCTGATGGCCGAGCTCTCGGACGCCTTCGTCGCGCTCCCGGGCGGTTTTGGAACGCTCGAAGAGACGTTCGAAGTGCTGACCTGGCGGCAACTCGGCCTGCACCAGAAGCCCGTGGTCATCCTGAACGCCGGGGGCTACTTCGACGCGCTGGTGGCGTTCCTAGAGCACATGGTGAAGAGCCGTCTGCTCTCACCCGAGAACCGCGCGCTGCTGAGCGTCGAAACGTCGATCGATGCGATGTTCGCGGCGCTGGAACGCGAGGCAGCGGCAAGCGGCGCGAAGTGGCTGGACCGCGACCTGACCTGAGCGCGCGAACTACCGCGCGAGCTGGCCTTCGATGAGCCGCAGCCCAAACTCCACGCCCACCATCAACGCGTCTTCATCGACGATGAAGGCCGGGTCGTGGTGGCGGCCTGCGATGCCCCTCCGCTCGTTGCGGGCACCGAGCCAGAAGTAGCAGCCGCGGCGTTTTTCCAGGAAGACGCCCATGTCCTCGGCTCCCATGGTGGGAGCGGCGAGGATGTTGCCTTCTCCGAAGTACGGTTCGGCGGTCTCCCGGACGAATGCGGCAATCTCCGGGTTGTTCACGAGCGGAGGGCAACTGGTCTGGTGGTCGAAGGTGTAAGTGGCGCCGAACGAAGCGCAGACGCCCGCGACGATATCCTCGGTCCGGCGGAGCATGGATTCGCGGACGGCGTCGGTGTAGCTGCGGATGGTTCCCGTCATGGTTGCGGATTCGGCGATGACGTTCCCGCGATAGCCGCCGGCGATCTTCCCGACTGTGAGGACAGCGGTTTCGGAGGGCGGCAACGAGCGGCTGACGACCGTCTGCAGGGCGGTGACGACGTAGGCGGCCACGACCACGGCATCGACGGACTGGTGGGGGGCGGCCGCATGACCGCCACGGCCCTGGATGGTGATGCGAAACGCGGTCGGGGCGGCAAAGAAGGGCCCCGGTGCGACGTTTATCGTCCCGAGGGGGATGTCCGCGCTGATGTGGAGGCCCAGGGCAACATCGACCCTGGGAGCATCGAGGACGCCGTCGGCGATGCACGCCTGCGCGCCGCCCGCTGCCTCTTCGGCAGGCTGGAACACGAACCGTACGCTGCCGGCAAGGTCGTCGCGCTTCTGCTGTAACGCCTCGGCGAGGCCGAGGCCGATGGCCATGTGGGTATCGTGCCCACAGGCGTGCATCACGTTTTCGGTCTTCGAAGCGAACGGGAGGGAGCTCTTCTCCGGGACGGGGAGCGCGTCCATATCGGCACGCCAGAGCACGCAAGGCCCGGGCCGCGCCCCCTGGACGAGCGCCGTGGCGCCGGTCCGGGCGATGGCGTGAACGTCGGCCAGGCCCAGCGCGCGAAGTCGCTCGAGGATGACTCGCTGGGTGCGTGTCTCGTGCCAGGAAAGCTCGGGGTGTTCGTGGAAATCCCGCCGCGTGGCGACCACACGCTCGCGCAGCGCCATCACCTCCGGCCGGATAGGGAGACGCGGACTTCGTGCCATCGGCAAAGCCTACCAGAGGCATTCACGGCCGTGTGGGGTCAGTCGGAGGGTGCGGCGGCGGGGACGAGCCTCCCGGGGAATCGCGCCGCCAGCGACCGCGGGTTGAGGCCCTGGACCATGGCGACTCCCGCGAGGATGAAGCCCAGTGCCGCAACAAGATTCCAGCCGATCTGCTCATCCAGGAAGAGCCACCCAAGGAGCACTCGGAGGGGCGGGACCATGTAGGTGACGACCGAGGCGCGCACCGGTCCGGCGTTCTGGATGAGATACATGTAGGCGACCACGGAAAGCCCGGACCCGAATGCGCCCAGGGCCGCGGCGCTGAGCGTGACTTCCGTTGTTATGTCTGCGCCGTCGTATGCCCCGGTCAGGAGCGCGGTGGGCAACAGCAGTACGGCGGCCGTGGAAACCTGGGCGGTGGCCAGCGGGACCGCGGGCACGTGGCCGAGCCACTTGCGAATGCTGACGGCCGAAGCGCCGTAGCAGAGCGTTGCGACCAGGATCAGGAGGATGCTGAGGGTCTCGCTCCCGGAGAGTTGCGTGAGGTCCCCGCCCATCAGGACGAGCACGCCCGCGAACCCAAGGGCGAGGCCGGCTACTCGCTGCGGCCCGATGGTGTCGGCCTTCAGCAGTGCCGTGGCGAGGATTGCCGACCAGAGCGGCGTGGACGCGTTTGCGACCGCGGCGGCGCCGCTGGGAACGTGCGTCTCCGCGATGCCGAAAATGGTCCACGGGATGGCGAAGTTCAGGACACCGAGCCCAAGCAGCGCGAGCCATGTCGCTGCGGGCTGCCGGAACCCCGCCCGCGCCCGCCAGGCGAAGGGAAGCAGGGTCGCGGCTCCGAGCGCGGTACGGAAGCCCGACATCCCCATCGGCTCCACCCCGGCATCGATGATCACCTTGATGAAGAGGAACGAGCAGCCCCACGTGAGGGCAAGGGCGCAGAGGATCGCGAACTGGCGGCCGGTCATAAGCTGGTGAACGTCCTTCTCCAGCCAGCGTAACGGAGCGATTGCCAACTGGGCGGGGCCAATCTCACACAGCGGCGTATTGCAGTTGGTAGGTCTCGCGGAACAGGCGGTTCCACTCCGCCTCCCCGAACCGGTCGCCCGGGAAGCCGGGGGGCTCCACATTGCCCGACAAGAGCGGGGCCAGCCCGCAAA
>CALMIW010000382.1 GCA_937864275.1 uncultured Dehalococcoidia bacterium | reverse complement strand
GCGGGAGTGCCTCCCGGTGGCGGTCTTGCTGGTTGGCCTCCTGGCCGCGTGTTCCTCGGACCGCGAAGAGGGCGCCGTCCACGTCATCCGCGCCGACGGGACCGTCGGTCCAATCATGGAACGCTACCTCGACCGTGCCCTCGACGATGCGGAGGACAGCAACGCCACAGTCGCCGTCATCGAACTCGATACGCCCGGCGGGCTCAGCGCCTCCATGCGCGAAATCGTCCAGCGGATCGAGCGGTCAGAAGTCCCGGTCATCGTCTACGTCTCGCCCATCGGGGCGCGGGCGGCCAGCGCCGGGACGTTCATCACCATGGCCGGCCACATCGCCGCCATGGCCCCGAACACCTCCATCGGCGCAGCCGCCGCCATCAACTCGGACGGCAGCGACATCGAGGGCACCCTCGGAGAGAAGGTCGAGAACGACTCTGTCGCCTTCATTCGCGGCATCGCCGTACTCCGGGGCCGCAACGCCGACTGGGCCGAATCCGCAGTCCGCGATGCCGTCGCGGTCGACCAGTCGGAGGCCGTCCGCCTCGGCGTGGTCGACTATGTGGCGAACGACCTGGATGACCTCCTGAGGCAGGCCGAGGGGCGCCAGGTCGAACTGCGTCCCGGCGTCACCGCGACCATCTCCGGCGTCGAGGCCGCCCCCCGCATCGATGTCGAGATGACGCCGTGGGAGCGCATCCTCGATTTCATCGCCGACCCGACGGTCGCCAGCCTGCTCATCACCTTCGGCTTCCTCGCCATCCTCATCGAGTTCGGCGCACCCGGGTTCGGCCTCCCGGGCATCGGCGGCACGATCGCGGTGATCCTGGGGTTCGTCGGCTTCGGCGTGCTCCCGGTGGATACCGCGGGGCTCGTGCTCATGGCGATCGGCCTGGCGCTGCTCGCCGCGGAGTTGTACGTGCCTGGAGGCGTCCTCGGCGTGGGCGGAGGCATCGCCCTTGTGCTGGGCGGCATCATCGCCTTCCGCGACACCCCGGCCGAGTTGCGGCCGCCAACCTGGCTGATCGTCGCGCTGGTGATCGGTGTGACCGCCAGCTTCCTCTTCATCGCCGCCATCATCGCCCGCGTGAAAAAGCTCGACGTGGCTTCGGCGCTGCCCTCGCTCGTCGGGAAAACCGCGGTCGCGAAGACGGCGCTCTTCCCCCACGGCGATATCGCGGTCGAAGGCCGCGGCTGGCACGCCCTCCTCCTCGGCGCCGACCGGGCCGAAGAGGGAGAACGCCTGCGCATCGTCGGCATGGACCGCGAGATCGTCCACGTGCGCAAGCTCGAACCCGGCAAGCGCTGAGCGGCCGCTACTTGCCCGTCCAGTTCGGGGCGCGCTTCTCCGCGAACGCGCGCGGCCCCTCGATGGCGTCGGCGCTCGACCGGCGGATGGTTTCCCACTCGTAGCGGGCGGTGGCCGCCTCTTCCAGCGGCATCTGCAGGCCGCGCATCGCCGCCTCTTTCGTCGCCCGCACCGAAAGCGGCGCGCAACGCACGATGTCGGCCACCCATGCCTCCACCGCCTCATCCAGCTTCGCCAGCGGCACCACGTCGTTCACGAGGCCCATCTCGTAGGCCCGCTGAGCGGGGATGTGCCGCCCCGTGAGCAGGTAGCCCATCGCCTGCTTCAGCGGCAGGTGGCGCGGCAGCCGGTGGACGCCCAGGGCCCCGGCGATGAGTCCCCGGCGCGGTTCCGGCAGCCCGACTTCCGCATGGTCGGCGGCCACGATGATGTCGCACGAAAGCGCCATCTCCAGCCCGCCCCCAAGCGCGAAGCCGTTCACCCGCGCGATGATCGGCTTAAACAGGTCGAACCGGTTGGTGATGCCGCCGAACCCGCCGGTCGGCCAGGTCTGGTCCGGGCGCTGCTCCCGCGGCAGGCGCGACATCTCCGCCGTGTACTTCAGGTCGTTCCCCGCGGAAAACGCGCGGTCGCCCTCCCCGGTGAGGACGGCGACCCAGGCGTCGTCGTCTTTCGCGAAATCGTCCCAGGCGGCGCTCAACTCCCGGCTGGCGGGGGCATGCAGCGCGTTCATCACCTCCGGCCGGGTGATGGTGATGCGGACGACGTGGTCCTTCTTCTCGTATCGGCAGTATTCCATGGAGACCCCCGCGTGGTGTGGTGCGGGGAGTCTAGAAGGCCGGAATCCTGAACGCGAACATCAGGCAGCTCCCCGAAGCAGCGCCTCCGCTCGGAG
>CALMIW010000381.1 GCA_937864275.1 uncultured Dehalococcoidia bacterium | reverse complement strand
GCCCCACATGGAGGCTCACCCTTTGACCGACTTCAAGACCATCCTCTACGAAGTGGACCGTGGCCGTGCCCGGATCACGCTGAACCGGCCGGAGAAGCTGAACGCTCTCTCGTTCGAACTGCAAACCGAGTTGAACGCGGCCCTCGGGGAAGCCGACAACGACAACACCGCCCACGCGGTCACCCTCCGCGGGAACGGCCGCGCCTTCAGCGCCGGATACGACCTGACGCCCATGGCGAACCGCCGGCCGCCATCGCCGGGTGACGACCAGTACACCGCCGTCTACCGCGGCGGGCGCACCTTCGATGACGACGCCTGGCAACTCGAGCGGGCGCAGCGCCTGCGAATGGCCATTTTCGACATGCACAAACCGGTAGTCGCCCAGGTCCATGGCTATTGCCTGGCGGGCGGCACCGATCTCGCGTTCCTCTGCGACATCGTGATTGCGGCCGACGACGCGACCATTGGGTTCCCGCCCGCTCGCGCGATGGGAGCCCTCCCCAACCAGATGTGGGTCTACCACTGCGGGCCGCAGTGGGCGAAACGCCTGTTCCTCACCGGCGACACCGTCACGGGGGCGGAAGCAGCACAAATCGGCCTCGTGTTGAAGTCGGTGCCCGCGAACTACCTCGAACAGGAAGTTGAAGGGCTCGTCGATCGGATGGCGATGATCGACACCGAGTTGCTCTCGGCGAACAAGCGCATCGTGAACGTCGCCCTCGAACTGATGGGGGCGAGGACGATGCAGCGATTCGGCGCCGAGAACGATGCGCGCGCCCACCTTGCCCCGAGCGTGCGGGAATTCGGCCGGCTCGCCGGAAAGCAAGGCTTGAAGGCCGCGCTACACTGGCGAGACGCAAAATTCGGTGATGGCCGAGCCCGGGTGAACGGGCCCGAAATCCGCGATGCCGACGGCGGGCTCACATGACGATCAAAGCGACCTCTGTGCTCTCCATCCTCGCCATCTGGGTGGCCAGCCTCGCGGCGGTTGTCATGGAGAACGACAGCTGGTGGATCCTCATCTTCTCCGCGCTGGCCACCGCCGCCGTCGGGGCTTCGGCGTGGCGGCGGCTGGGCCTTTCCCGCCTGATTGCCATCGCCGGGACATGGGCCGGCACGGGCCTCGCGGCGGGCACCACCAGCGACGCCGCCTGGGCCAGCATCTTCGCATTCCTCACGACGGGCGCCGTGGTTTACAGCACGATGAAGCGCGACGCCTGGATGCTGGGGCTCGGTATCGCCGTCGCCTGGCTGGCGATGGGTCTCTCCGTGGCAGCCCACGGCGAGGGGGCGACCTGGATGTCCGTGTTCGCATTCCTCACGGCCGGCGCGGTCTCGAACAGCCGGGACCCGTTTTCGCGCGGAGTTGCCGCGGCTGCGTGGTGGGGAGTCGCCGGGGCGATCGTCCTGCTCGTCGGTTCGAGCATGGCATGGCTCGGCGTGGTCGCGTTCCTGCTCACGTCGGTGTCGCTTGGCTTCGGCGGTTTCAGCTTCCCGAGGGGGATGGAATGGGACCTCTGGGACCGCGACGACGACAGCGAACGTGTGAAGATCGTGCATTAAGATCAGCCGGATGAGTTCCCGCGCGCGGCATGCCGACCTCTACGAAGAAGACGACGACGAAGACGGACCCGACCTTGGGCCGGACGAGCGTGACCTCGACCTGATGGACGGCTCCTGGGAACAGGAGTACTACTCCGGGCGCCTGAAAACCCGGAACTGGAATGCCATCGGCGCGGGCGTTGCCATCGTGGTGCTCGCCGCCATCCTCGTCCCGATCTTCCTCGGGTTGGCCGGCTGATGGCGGAGCTAACCGGCAAGGTCGTGGCGCTCATCTGCCGGGGCAGTGAGGACGACCGGGCGATCGCGGTGGCACTCGCGGAAGCAGGCGCCGACCTCGCTCTCGGTACCGTCACGCGTGCGCAGGACGAAGAGTTCTCGACCGCATCCATCGCGAACGAGGTCTGGGCGATTGGGCGGGAGCAGTTCAACTCCGTGCTCGATGCCGCCGACCCCGCTGCGGCCGCCGCCTTCGCCGCGGAAGTGTGCGACCGCCTCGGGCGATGCGACGCCGTCGTCATCGCCCCGGGACCCGCGCCCCGTGTCCAGGTCGATGAGCTCTCGCGCGACGAGTGGGCTGGCATCGCGATGGGCGGGCTGCCTGCCCCGCTCGGCTCGGCCATCGCCTTCTCCCCGGC
>CALMIW010000380.1 GCA_937864275.1 uncultured Dehalococcoidia bacterium | reverse complement strand
GAGGGCCGCCTTCAACTTCTCGACCTTTCCCTTGTGAGCGCGCGGCACTTCCAGCTCGAACTCGCTCCCATCGGCCAGGCCGATCAACAGCGGCGCGGTGAGCGCCCCGCCGCCCAGTTCGAACCTGGTGATCTGTTCCAGCGGGATCGTCTCCAGCAGGTCGCCGCACGACGGTTTCAGCAGGCCGGTCTTCTGCTTGAACATCCCGAGGCTTCGCTCGCCGACCGCCAGCACCATGTACCCGCTGTGGCCGCCCGGACCGCCGGGCATGCGCTTCCCTGCAATCGAACCGGCCGCTGTCGCGCCGAGCGCCCCGCCCAACTGCTGGGCCACACCGGCCGTCATGATCTTCTTGCCCGTGCCTTTGGTCGAGACGGTAGCAACCACACTCACCTGTTCGCCGAGTTTCTCTGCTGCCTGCTGCTCCATACCCAACGCGGAAATCACCTCAAAGTGGTGCGGCGACGCTACAGCGGAATCGGCCGCGGTGCTAGGGTGCAACCACCATGGCGTTCGATGCAGTGATCGTGGCGGCGGGTTCTTCCACCCGCTTTGGAGAACGGGACAAGCTCTCCGCCGAGCTCGCCGGGCGCCCCGTCCTCGCGTGGTCCCTGGCGGCTTTCGAAGCTGCGCCGGGTCTCGGTTGTCTGGTTATCGTCGCCGCGCCCGAACGCATCGAAGAAGTCGCCGCGCTCGCCGGGAGCTGGTGCCAGAAGGCCTGCTTCCGCGTCATCGAGGGTGGCGTTCGCCGCCGCGACAGTGTCGAAGCGGGGCTCCGCCAGTGCACCGCTCGCTACGTCGCCATCCACGACGGCGCCCGTCCGATGGTCACGCCGGCGCTGATCGCTCGCGTCCTCGCCGCGGCGGAGGGCAAGCCAGGCGCCATCGCCGCCACACCGGTGACCGACACGATCAAGGAGGTCTCCGGCGCCACCATCACCGGCCACCCCGACCGCTCGCGCCTCTGGGCGGCCCAGACGCCACAGATCGTCCTCCGCCAGGCATGGCTCGACGCGGCGGCGGTGGGAGACAGCGACGAGACGGACGATGCCGCCATGCTCAGCCGCCTGGGGCTCGATTGCGTCGTCGTCGACGCCGGCCCCGAAAACCTGAAGATCACCCGCCCGCTCGACCTCGAAGTCGCTTCGGCAATTCTCAGGAACCGGGAGACCGCATGACCACCCGCATCGGCATCGGCGAAGACCTGCACCGCGTCGATGACGGCCGTACCCTCGTCCTCGGCGGCGTCATCATCGAAGAAGGGCCCGGCCTCTCGGGCCACAGCGACGCCGACGTCCTCCTCCACGCCATCACCGACGCCGTCCTCGGCGCGGCGGCCCTCGGCGACATCGGCCACTACTTCCCGCCGAGCGACCCGCGCTACGCCCATGCCGATTCCGCGGACTTCCTTCGCAAGGCGCTCGAACTCGCCCGCGAACAGGGCTGGGAGGTCGCCAACATCGATTCCACCGTGCGCACCGAACGGCCCAAGCTCGCACCTTACATCCCCCACATTCGCGAGCGCATCGCCGAAATCACCGGCGTCGAACTCGGTGCGGTCAGCGTGAAGGCGAAGACCGCCGAAGGCCTCGATGCGATCGGCCGTGGCGAAGCCATGGCAGCCACCGCGGCGGTGCTTCTCACCCGTGCCGAGGCACCCGCTTGATGTGAGGTCACGGTCGTCCGCCATCGCTCCTAGCTCGCCCTCCCGATACCCTCAGAAACCGTGCTGAAGCGAGTCCTCGACGTCTACATAACGCTAGTGGCTGCCCCGTTCTGGGTGCCGCTGATGTCCGTGGCCGCCGTGCTCCTTGCCATCGAGCTCCGCGGCAATCCCTTCTTCATCCAGGAGCGGGTCGGTCTCCACGGAAGGCCGTTCCGCATGATCAAGCTCCGCACCATGCGCCATCCGAGGCCGGGCGAGGAAGACCACTACGTGGTCCAGGATTTCTCCGAGTTCGTCTTCGCTCCGCCAGACAGTCCGAATCCTCGCATCACCCGCTTCGGCGCGATCGCCCGCAAGACCTCGATCGACGAACTGCCGAACCTCTTCAACGTGCTCAAGGGCGAGATGTCCCTCGTCGGGCCCCGTCCGGAAGTGCCCGAGATCGTTGCCCAGTATCCGGAGGAGTACCATCGGCGCCACGATGTGCTGCCAGGAATCGCCGGCCTGGCCCAGATGAACGGCCGTTCCGATTTGACCTATGACGAAACCGCTACCTACGATCTCGACTACGTGGATCACCACTCGGTGCTAACCGATATCAAGATCCTGTTCGGCACCGCCCTCGGCGTTGCTCGGGGGAGTGGCGCTCGATGACCACGTCTTCGCCAACTCTGGCAGGCCGCCTGTTCAACGGCGACAACGCGCGAGCCGCGGTTGCCGGCGCCCTCGATGTTTGCGTCGTCGCACTCGCCTACGCGGCGGGATTGCTCCTCCGCTTCGACGCCGACGTACCCCAGCAGAACCTGGACTTCGTCCTCAAGGTCTTCCCGCTCATCGCCCTGACCTACATCGCAGCCAACGTCGTCTTCGGCGTGTATCGCACCGTCTGGGCCTACGGCAGCCTCGGCGACATCCTGAACCTCTTCATCCCGGTTGCCGTGGCCACGGCGCTCATCTTCGGAGTGAACTTCGGGGTACGGGACCGCGCCCTGCCGCTGTCGGTCATCCTGATCGCGGGCGAGCTCATCTTCCCCGGCATGGCCTTCGTGAAGATGCGCAGCCGCCTCCTGACGCGCCTCACCCGCCAGGCGGTGGCCTCGCAACGGCTGCTCATCATCGGGGCCGGCCACACCGGCCAGGCCCTCGCTCGCGAGCTCCAGAACAGCCCCGGGCTGAACTATCAGCCGATCGGCTACCTGGATGACGACCCGCGCAAGCTGAACCGCCGCATGCATGGCCTCCGCGTCTTCGGTCCCGTGCCCGAACTGGAATCGCAGATCCGCGATCATGCCGTGGATGCCGTCGCGATCGCGATCCCCCGCGCCTCCGGCGCGGTCATCCGGACAATCGTCGCGACGGCGCAGGCCAGCGGCGCCACGGTCCGCATCGTGCCGGGCGTGGAACGCTGGATTTCGAGCGGCCACACCAACGACGCCCTCCGCGATCTCACGCTGGACGACCTCCTCGGCCGCGAACCGGTCCAGGTGGACTACGTCGCCTGCAGCGAGTCCGTGAAGGACCAGGTCGTGCTCGTCACCGGTGCCGCGGGTTCCATCGGCTCCGAGCTCTGCCGCCAGGTCGCGACCTTCCAGCCGCTCGAATTGCACCTGCTCGACAACAATGAGAGCGGCCTCTTCGACCTCGCCGCCGAAATCGGCGGCGTCTCGCCACAGACCACCATCAAGCTCTGGCCGGCGACCGTGACCGACCAGCGCAAGGTGAACGAGATCTTCAACCAGGTCCGCCCGCAACTCGTGTACCACGCGGCTGCCTACAAGCATGTCCCGATGCTCGAATCGAACCCGGATGAAGCGTTCCGGGCGAACGTTCTCGGCACCCTGAACGTCGCGTCCGCCGCCAAGACCTTCCAGACCGGCACGTTCGTCCTCATCTCGACCGACAAGGCGGTGCGCCCCACCAGCGTCATGGGCGCGACCAAGCGCATCGCCGAACTCATGGTCATCGCCCTCGCCCGCGGGAGCGACCACACGAAGTTCGTCGCCGTGCGGTTCGGGAACGTCATGGGCAGCCGCGGTTCGGCCCCGCTTACCTTCATGCGCCAGATCGAACGGGGCGGGCCGGTGACGATCACGCACCCGGACATGATGCGGCACTTCATCAGCATCCCCGAGGCCGTCAGCCTCGTCATCCAGGCGGGCACGTTCGGCGGCGGCGGCAACATCTACATGCTGGACATGGGCCAGGAGATCAACATGCTCGAACTGGCGGAACGCATGATCCGCCTTCGCGGCCTCCGCCCCGGCGCCGATATCGAGGTGGTCTTCACCGGCACCCGTCCCGGTGAAAAACTCCGCGAAGAGCTCGTCGCCGACTTCGAACAGATGGAATCGACGGACCACCCCAAGGTCATGCGCCTTACCGCCTCCGCCGAGATCACCGAAGGGGAAATCCGGCGGTTGATCGAAGAGCTCGACGCGGTTCAGTGGACCGATAGGGACGAACTGAAGCGGCGCATTCACCTCGTCGCGCGCAAGTACTCGAATGACGCCGACGCGGTGCCGACTTCGGAGCCCGCCAACCCATGACCAACTTCCGTGTCCATCCCACCGCCGAAGTCAGCGATCAGGCGAACATCGGCGACGGCGCGAGCATCTGGCACCAGGCCCAGGTCCGCGAGCGCGCGAATGTCGGTCCCGGCAGCATCATCGGCAAGGGCGTCTACATCGGTGCCGATGTCTCACTCGGCGCGAACTGCAAGGTCCAGAATTACTCCTGCGTCTACGAGGGGAACACCCTCGAAGACGGCGTCTTCGTTGGGCCGGAGGTGGTCTTCACCAACGACCGCTACCCCCGCGCGATCAACCCGGATGGGACCATCAAGGCGGCGAGCGACTGGGAGCTGGAAGGCACGCTCGTGAGGTATGGCGCCGCCGTCGGTTCTCGCTCGGTCATCCTCCCGGGCCTCACCATCGGCCGCTGGGCGCTCGTCGCCGCCGGCTCGGTCGTCACCAGGGACGTGCCGGACCATGCCATCGTCGCCGGCAACCCCGCCCGCCAGCGCGGATGGGTGTGCGTCTGCGCGCATCCGCTCGACGAGTCTCTCGCGTGCCCGGAGTGCGGCCGGCGATACGAGCGCGCTGGCGAGGGGCTTTCCACGGCGAGCTAAAGGATCTCGGCGATGTCGTTGCCGAGCGAGAACAGGCCGAGGCCGGTCAGAAGCGCGAACATCCCCGCTGCCAGCGCTCGGAAGCATAGCCCCTATGCGTGCCATCGCAAGACCTGATCGCCTTGATGCAGCGCACACCGGCGGGCCTTGATAACCTCAACCGAAGGCAGTTTCCGCCAGTCAGCCGTGCACCCCGCCCGGCATCGAGGAGTCCCGCATGACCACCGTTGATCGCCAGTTCATCCCCGTCGCGAAGCCGCTCATCGGCGAAGCCGAAAAGCGCGCCGTCATGGAAGTCCTCGATAGCGGCCACCTCGCCCAGGGCCCCCGCACCGAGGCGTTCGAGCAGTCCTTCGCCGAGTACATCGGCGCGAAGCACGCCATCGGCGTGAACAGCGGCACCGCCGCCCTCATCGTCGCCCTCCAGGCGCATGGCGTCGGCCCCGGCGACGAAGTGATAACGACACCGTTCAGCTTCATCGCTACCGCGACCAGCATCCTTGCCTGCGGCGCGACCCCGGTCTTCGTCGATGTCGACCCGTTCGATTTCAACCTCGACCCCGAGAAGGTGGAGGCAGCGATCACGGAGAACACGAAGGCCGTCATGCCGGTCCACATCTTCGGCCACCCGGCCCGAATCCTCGAACTCCAGCAGCTCTGCGACGACAACGGTCTCGCGCTGATCGAGGACGCGGCCCAGGCCCACGGCGCCGAGCACCTCGGGCGCCGCGTTGGCGCCTACGGCACCGGCTGCTTCAGTTTCTATCCGACGAAGAACATGACCCCCGGCGAAGGTGGCATCATCACGACCAACGACGACGAAGTCGCCC
>CALMIW010000379.1 GCA_937864275.1 uncultured Dehalococcoidia bacterium | reverse complement strand
GATGGCGAGGCGTTCGACCTGCCGCTTGTCCTCCGCCCCGAGCGGCCGGACGGCATCCTCGCTCCTTACGACGTAGGCAGGCAGTACCGGGTGATGCGGGCCTTGTCCCGCACGGCGGTGCCCGTGCCCGCCGTCCTTTGGTACGAACCGGACGCGGCGGTGATCGGCGCGCCGTTCTACTTCATGGAGCGGCTCTTCGGCGAGACGCTGCCGCTCTTCTGGTTCGCTCCTTCCGGACGATTGCGGGCTTCGGCCCTGCAGCTCGCGGCGATTCACGCGGTGGACTGGCGCGGCGCGGGGCTCGACTTCCTCCTGCCGGAAGGAGCGGCCTCGCCGCTGGACGGCGAACTCGCCGCCTGGCGCCTGCGTGCCGAACGCCTGCGGATCGCGCGCGCTCCCCTCTTGATTGCCCTCGGAGAGTGGCTGCGGGCGAATCAGCCGGCGGACGCGCGAATGGCACTCCTCCACGGCGACCCGAACCCGGGCAACTATCTGTTCGATGGGGACGCCGTCGTCGGCGTGGTCGATTGGGAGGTGGCCGCCATCGGCGATCCGCGCTCGGACCTGGGGTTCTACTCCGCCCTTCACACTATCTTCGGCGGGGTGCCGGGACCCGAGGGGCGCACCCTCCTTTCCGACGCCTACGCCGGAGAGACGGGTATCCCGCTGCACAACCTGGAGTACTACGAAGCCACGGGCCTCTACCGGATGGCCGTGGTGACCGCGGGCTGGGCCGGCCGGTTCACGGGCACGGCGAGCGGCTACACCATGGACGCTATCGCGCGGCGGCTATCCGTGCTGCTCGGGCCGCGGTGGGAAGCGTAAACACGAAGGTCGTGCCCTTCCCCGGTTCGCTGGTCGCCCAGATTTCGCCGCCATGCGCCCGGACGATCTCTCGCGAGATGGCCAGCCCGAGACCGTAGCCCTGGCGCCCGTTCTGGTTGTCGCCCCGGTAGAACCGTTCGAAAAGGTGCGGAAGGTCGTTCAGGGGGATGCCAGGGCCGGTATCCGCGACCGTCACCTGTAGCGTGCCCGGCTGGAGGTCGCGGCAGGCAACGCGGACGGTGCCGCCCTCCGGCGTGTGCCGGAAGGCGTTGTCCAGCAGGTTGTTCATCACCTGTTCCAACCGGTCGAAGTCACCCCGGATGTGGGCGTTGCCCTGGAGCGCGACATCCAGCCCGACGCCGCTCTCCTCGCTGCGGAGCGCGAACACCTCCCCCACGTGCTCGAACAGTTCGCGCAGGTCGATGGCGTCCTGCTGCATCGACACCTGGCCGCTCTCGATGCGCGAAAGATCCAGCAGTTCCTGGACCAGGCGCAGCACCCGGTTGGACTCGTCGCTGATGATCTTCGCCGATCGCTCGATGCCGACCTGGTCGTCGATCGTGCCATCGAGCATCGCCTCGCTGAACCCGCGGATGGAGGTCAGGGGCGTCTTGAGCTCGTGCGAGATGTTGGCGAGGAAGTCGCGCAGCGTTTGCTGGGAGCGCTGGACCTCCTCGGTCATGCGGTTGAAGTTCGCGGCGAGGTCGCGCACTTCGCGGGGGCCGGTGGCGGGCAAGCGCTGACGGTAGTTGCCGCGGGCAACGCTTCGCGCCGCCCTGGCGATGTTGCGGAGCGGCGCCGCGACGCTCTGGCTGAGCGCGAACCCGAGCACGAGCGCCGCCGCCACGCCGATCAGCCCCGAGAACACCAGCCTCGGGAAGAGGTCGCCGACGATCTCGCCGAGGCTTGCCGCGGGCCGGGCCACGATGATCGCGGAGGCTTCGGTGCCGGCGAGTTCTTCCAGCGTGTCGGCCCCCAACGGGATGCTCACGCAGAGGATGTCGGGGCCGTCCGGCCGGTCCAGGCGGCAGCGGCGGGGGTCGCTCATCGGGTCTGCCGGGGTCTGCCCGGCGAGGTCCTTCACGACCGAGCCGTCGAGGCTGGTGGAACTGGTAGCGAAACCCGGCAGGACGCGGCCGGTGGCGTCGATCACCGCGACAATCGTCTCGCGGCTCAGCCGGCCGGACTCGCTGTTGTTGAAGTAGTTGTTCAGGTCGGCCAGCAGCGTCTTGCCGCTGTCGCCGCCGGAGGGAGTCGGGGCGGGTTCTTCTCCCGGTCGTGGCTCGGTCGCGGCCAGCTGGATCTGGAGGCTGGCCTGCGAGTTCACCAGCCGGCCCATGTCTTCCAGGTTCCCGTACGAGATGGAGTCGCGGTATTCGCCGAGCTGGAGGAGCAGGCTGAGCGCAGCCAGCCCGAGGGTCACGGCGATGACGAAGAAGTAGGTGACGAGGAGGCGGACCTGGAGGCTATCCACCAGCGCGCTCCGGCTGGCAGGCACACCACGACGCGGATGCTCGCCGCCGGGCATCCCGCGAGACTGGCAATGGCGACCACTGCGCTTGCGTGAGCGCACCTCCCCGGGAGCGGGGCTAGGCGGGCACCTCGATCAGCTTGTACCCCACCCCCCGCAGGGTCTCTATCTGTACCTTCGCATTGTTCAGCTTCGAGCGCAGGTGCTGCACATGGACGTCGACGGTGCGCGTCTCTCCGGCGAAGTCGTAGCCCCACACGGAGCCGAGCAGCTGATCGCGCGTGAGCGCGATGCCCGGGTTTTCGACGAAGGCGACGAGGAGGTCGAACTCCTTGGTGCGCAGCGTGAGCTCATCGCCATCGACGCGGGCTTCGCGCCTCGCCTTGTCGACGGAGAGGTTGGACACCGTGATCGCGTTCTGCGGCTTCCGGCCGCCCTCCACGCGGTGGAGAATGCGCTTCACCCGGGCGACGAGTTCGCGCGGGTTGAAGGGCTTGGTCATGTAGTCGTCCGCGCCAAGTTCGAGGCCGACGATCTTGTCGACGTCGTCGCTCCGGGCGGTGAGCATGAGGATGGGGACGTCGCTCTCCCGGCGCAGTTCGCGGCAGACTTCGAAGCCGTCCATGCCGGGCATCATCACGTCGAGAACGACGAGTTGGGGCTGGACCTGGTCGAATCGGGCAAGCGCGTCCTGGCCGTTGGTGGCGTGCTCAACCGCGAAGCCCTCTTTCTCGAGGTACATGGCATTCAGGTCGCGGATGTTCGCCTCGTCGTCAACGAGGAGGATCTTTTGTGCCAATGATTCCTCTCGCGGTGACCTATCTCTGATTTTCAGTATGCGCCGAGGGCTCCGGGCCTGCCACCCGGCGGTACCGGGACGGGGTTGGCGAGCCTGGAGCCCTCGACCACCAGAGGGGTGGCGCGCAGTCCGGGGCCGTTTTCCGGACCGCTGCTACGAATATGTTCGACGCGCCCCGTAACCGTTTCATGGAGGCTCTGCAAACTGCGTGTAAAACGTAGGCAATCCCTTGCCCCAGCCTTGCCCCGGGGCCGGGGGAGCGGGCCCAAGCTGTTAATGCGACATTAAACCGGCAGCCATAGCCTCGGAATCGAAGGACCTCGAGAACTTCAACCAATGGGGGTAGGAAACCTACACATGACTCGAATGATGAAGAAGGGGAAGTGGGCGCTGCTCTTCGTAGCCCTCGCTTCCCTCGTCGCTCTGGCGGCTGCGGCTTGCGGTGGCGACGACGACGATGACGACGACGGCGGCGCGGACGCCACGCCGACCCAGGCCGGCGGCCTCGATTACAGCAAGCTCTCCGGCGAAGTGAAGGTCGACGGCTCGTCGACGGTCTTCCCAATCTCCGAGGCGGTTGCCGAAGAGTTCACCAAGGCAGCCAGGGGCGTCCAGACCAAGGTCGCGCTCTCCGGCACCGGCGGGGGCTTCGAGAAGTTCTGCCGCAAGGAGATCGACGTCTCCGACGCCTCACGCCCGATTAACCAGAAGGAAAAGGACGCCTGCGCAGCTGCCGGCATCCCGAATGCCGACATCATCGAACTCCAGGTCGCCATCGACGCCCTGACCGTCGTTGTCAGCCCGCAGAACACCTGGGCGAAGTGCATGACCACTGCCCAACTGACCAAGGCCTTCCAGGCCGGTGGCGCCACCAAGTGGAGCGACCTCGACCCGAGCTGGCCCGCCGAGAACATCAAGTTCTACTACCCGGGCGCCGACTCCGGCACCTTCGACTACTTCAAGGAAGCCCTCAAGCTTCGCGGCGAAGCCAGCAAGGAACCGTCGCACCGCTCCGACGGCACCTCATCGGAAGATGACAATGTGCTCGTCCGCGGCATCGAAGGCGACAAGAACGCCATCGGCTACTTCGGCCTCGCCTACTACCTTGGCGAAGGCAAGAAGCTCAGCGCCGTCCAGGTCGACGGTGGCAAGGGCTGCGTCGCACCGTCGTTCGAAACGGCACTGGACGGCACCTACACGCCGCTCAGCCGCCCCCTGTTCGTCTACACCGCGGCTGCCATCCTGAAGGAGAAGGAGGAAGTCCTCGGCTTCCTCGACTACTACCTGAAGAACACGAACGAACTCTCCAAGGAAGTCGGTTACGTGAGCATGCCGGATGCGCTCCTCAAGACGCAGCAGGATAAGCTCACCCCGTACCTGCCCAAGTAAGCTTCGCGTCGGCGACTCGAACCTCAACCCCGGCCGGGCCAGGAGCCAATCCTTGCCCGGCCGGGAGCATATCCCGGCCCCTTGGGCCATGCGCTAGACTGCCGGCCGCGGAAACACTGAAATTGGCAGTAGACAGTCCCTCGTCGGAGGACGAATGGCCCCCGAATCAACCACCGCGCCGATGAGCCCGGAAGCAGCGCTGCTGCAGAAGCAGATGCAGCATTCGACGTTCAAGCGCCCCGGCGAACTCGCCGTTGTGGCACTGCTCTGGCTTTGCGGAACGATCTCCCTGATCACGACGGTCCTCATCGTCACGACGCTCTTCGGGGAGACCATCGAGTTCTTCCGCGAAGTCTCGCCTGCTGAATTCTTCCTCGAGACGCGCTGGCAGGCGCTCATCCCCGGCACTGAATCGTTCGGCATCTGGGAACTCGTCGCGGGGACGGCCAACGTCGTCCTCTGGTCCATGGTGTTCGCGTTGCCGCTGGGGCTCGCCGCGGCCATCTACTTGAGCGAATACGCCCACCCGCGGACGCGCTCCATTCTCAAGCCGCTCCTCGAAGTGCTCGCCGGCGTCCCCACCGTCGTCTACGCGTTCTTCGCCCTCACCGTCGTCACCGAAGACGTCCTCCGGCCGCTCTTCGGCGATGACCGCGTGCCGATTTTCAACTCGCTCGCCGCCTCGCTCATGATGGCCGTGATGATCCTCCCCACGATCGCCTCCGTATCGGAGGACGCGATGTCCAACGTCCCCCGCGAACTCCGGGAAGGCGCCTACGGCCTTGGCGCCCCGCGCCGGGAGGCCGCCACCAAGGTCGTCCTCCCCGCCGCGCTCTCGGGAGTCATCGCCGCCGTCCTCCTGGCTATCGCCCGGGTCATCGGCGAGACGATGATTGTCGCGCTCGCCGCCGGTTCGACGCCGAACCTCACGCTGATGCCGCTCGAAAGCGTCCAGACGATGACCGGCTACATGCTCCAGGTCGGCCTCGGCGACGCGGCCCGGGGAACCATCAACTACACCTCGCTCTTCGCCGTCGCATCCACGCTGTTCGTGTTCACGCTCACACTGAATGTCGTGGCCACGTGGATCGTGAACCGCTTCCGGGAGGCCTACGAGTAATGGCGCTCGCACCCGTCCCGTCCGAACAGAT